>NZ_JAKSDZ010000019.1 GCF_023509475.1 Aestuariirhabdus haliotis
CGGCGCATATTTGGTGGTCGAAAATCGGTTCGTACCACGATGTATATGGCGATGCTCAGTGCTATTCAATGCAATGCACCGCTTAAAGCCTTTTACCAATCGCTGGTCGCAAAAGGAAAGCATAAGAAAGTGGCGATTATTGCTTGTATGAGGAAATTAATAACGATGTTAAACGCTATGGTAAGGGACAATACTGCATGGGCTTATTAGAAATCTTTAGGTGAATTGACACCACAGTCGCTTGTTATGCATTAGTTTCATAGTACCCCAATAATTCATAAGCAGTTTTTTCTTCTTGAGTACCTTTGCCTTCAATTTGATCTAAACGATTACGTAAAAGATAGAACTCACTTTCTGTTTTGATTTTTCCGCGCTTTAAAATATGCTGGATTTTCGAATTCAATTTTTCGAAGTAATCTGGGCTTACTGAGTTTACAGATTCGTAGTAAGCCCTAAAAGCATTTGTGCGAAACTCAGGATCAATATCACTAATTAACGATGATAGATCGTTAATACCTTGCTCTAAACCTTTGGCTAGTTCAGATTTCGGAACGGGAAGCTCGTCATCAATCACCCAGCGACTAATTTGATCAATGGACTTCGAGAAACCTTCAAGAATTGGAGCCAACTCTTTGCTACCTACCTCAGAAAGAGCTGCAACTAACTTTTGACATATTTCATAATTAACATCGAATTTAGTTTTTCGCATACTCTCCGAAAATCCTTTTTTTATGCATAACGCCGCTATAAACAGCCGTAATGTAGGTGATTGTTTTGCGCTAGCGTAGCGGCCAGCGCGAAATCAAGCACCGGAATGGAGGTCTGCTTGATAGCTTGGTTATGTGTTTTGACTTTCATAACGCTCCCACTCTTGCTTGTACTCTAAACTTTCATCTTTGAGATTGGGATATTCACGCCAGTAACCTTCCCCTTTGATCTCAAGCATTGCCCAATGCCACGCATCATCATGAAATACGAGCCAACGGTACTCGTCACTTTCCGGTTTGTACGAAAACAACCTCTTAGAAGCTGATTCAATTTCATCTTGGGAGTACACACCAATATTCAATAAGCACCACTCAAACATATGACGCTGTTGTTTCAGTTGGCTTAAGTACTCTTCTTCTTTCATTCGTGTTTACACATAACAGCTAATTATAAGGAAGAACGTCCCCTTTTCTCTTGAGGGATCAATTCTTGTTAATTCGGTTCGAAATTTATTTATCTAGTAAAACACCAATAAAATCAACGTTTTAAAAGCCCGCAAGAAATTCACCTCACAGAAAACAAATCCTTCCCACACGCTCTGAGTGTTAAATCCTAATCTCCATATACTATCTAGCAGCCCTTAAAAATCAATTACTTAGCAGCCAGTTTCCAGTGTACAGGCGACGTTCTTCCACTGTACACGGAAAAAGCGAATTCACGAGATGAAAACGCCGTAGCCAAAATGAATAACCTGCGACCTCACACCTATCGTTCACAGTATCCGACTAGCACCACACCAATTCCCCTCTAAACCGACAAACTATCCATCCATGATTCAAAGATGTTTAGGACATACGAATGTCGCTTAGGCCATGGACGGCTGATAACGACCCAGGCTTACCGTGGGGCGAAGCCCATTGTCAGGCCCGAACCCTGGAGGGAAAGTTTGTGCAGCCGAAGGCCGGCTTTGTGAGGGGAGCGGTGACGAACAGGGATGTTCTAATGCAGCGAAGACCATGGACGGTCGAGAGCTGCCTTTGCTTCGTTTGTTTGTCACGCACAAAGAAATGAAGGCACCCGTCGGGGTGCCTCCCGACAACCCCCGTGTGTTAACAGGACGAACAAATCCCCCCGCACCCATATCGCGCATCCACTCCTAACCCACAAGCACCAGAGTGGCGCACCATTTGAATACGCCCTGCCCCCAACCCTGCACCAGCACAGAGCCTGATGCCCAAAGACTGGGCCCACAAAACGCGTAAAGAACCCAGAACGAATAGAATAAAACCATAAAAATCATATAGTTAAACCAAAAAAGCGAGATTGGTACGCTTTCTGCTTTAAGCCTGTCAAACCCGAATCTGCACGATGGGGCAGTATTCGAACCTGAAACCGGCAGGGGCACATTATGAGCAGCACATCAAAACAACGGATCATCGTGATTGGCAATGGCATGGTAGGACATCAATTTATTGAGTCCCTGCTGGCCAGCGAACAGGCGGATCAATTCAGCATCACCACGTTCAGCGAAGAACCACGTCCCGCTTACGATCGTGTCCACCTGAGTGAATACTTTGCCAACCGCAGCGCCGACCCGCTGGCCATGGCCACCGAGGCCCAGTACCTTGAGTCGGGCGTCGAGATTTTGCTTGGCGATAAAGTGGTCAGCATCGATCGCCAGCAGCGCCAGGTGAGCTCCGCCAACGGCAAAACCCTGAGCTACGACAAACTGGTTCTGGCCACGGGTTCCTACCCTTTTGTGCCGCCCATCGAAGGCAATGACCGCAAGGACTGTTTTGTCTATCGCACCATTGAGGATCTGGAAGCCATTACCGCCAGCGCCGAAGCCGGCGCCAAAGTCGGTACCGTTATCGGCGGCGGCCTGCTGGGACTGGAAGCGGCCAAGGCCCTGACCGACCTGGGGATGGAAGCCCATGTGGTGGAGTTTGCGCCCCGCCTGATGGCGGTGCAGCTGGACGATGGCGGCGGCGCCCTGCTGAAGCAAAAAATTGAAGACCTGGGCGTGGGTGTGCATCTGTCCAAAGCCACCAGCGCAATCGTCGACGGCGAACGCTGCCAGCATCGCATGAGCTTTGCCGATGGCGAATCGCTGGAAACCGATATGGTGGTGTTCTCCGCCGGTATTCGACCCCAGGACGAACTGGCCCGCAGCAGCGATCTGGAGATTGGCGAGCGCGGCGGTATTGTCATTAACAATCAGTGCCAGACCTCGGACCCGGATATCTACGCCATTGGTGAGTGCGCGCTGTGGAATCAGCGCATCTTTGGCCTGGTGGCACCCGGCTATCAGATGGCAAAGGTGGCGGTTTCTCACATTATTGGCGGCGATGCGACATTCACCGGCGCCGATATGAGCACCAAACTGAAGCTGATGGGGGTCGACGTGGCCAGCATTGGTGATGCTCAGGGCCTGACCCCGGGCGCGCGTATTTATAACTGGTTTGACGAACCGGATCAGGTGTACAAGAAGATTGTCGTCAGTGAAGACAAGCGTCACCTGTTGGGGGCGGTCCTGGTAGGCGATGCCGAAGAGTACGGCACCCTGTTGCAATACATGCTCAACGATATTGCCCTGCCCGAATACCCCGAATCCCTGATTCTGCCCAACCGGGGCGACGACGGCCAAACCGGACTGGGGGTGGGCGCTTTGCCGGAAACCGCGCAGATCTGTTCCTGCCACGATGTCTCCAAGGGAGATATTCGAGCCGCGATTGATGGCGGTTGCTGCTCGGTTGGCGACGTCAAGGGCGAGACCAAGGCGGGCACCGGCTGCGGAGGTTGTGCCCAGTTATTGACCTCGCTGGTCAATCACGAATTGGAAGAGCGCGGCGTTTCCGTCAACCGCGATCTGTGTGAACACTTCCCCTATACCCGCCAGGAGCTGTATCACCTGGTGCGGGTGGGCCGCATCGAAACCTTCGCTGAATTGATTGACCAGCATGGCCAGGGCCATGGCTGCGAGATCTGCAAGCCGGCCGTTGCCAATATTCTGGCCAGCTGCTGGAACGACTATGTGCTTAAGCGCGATCATATTGGCCTGCAGGATACCAACGATATCTACCTGGGTAATATGCAAAAAGATGGCACCTACTCCATTGTGCCACGCATTGCCGGGGGCGAGATCACGCCGGAAAAATTGATTGTGATTGGTGAAGTGGCCAAACAGTATGGTCTCTACACCAAAATTACCGGCGGCCAGCGCATCGACCTGTTTGGCGCCCAGCTGCACGAGTTACCCGACATCTGGCGCGTACTGGTCGATGCCGGATTTGAAACCGGGCACGCCTACGGCAAGTCGGTGCGTACCGTGAAATCCTGTGTCGGCAGCAGCTGGTGCCGCTTCGGCGTCGATGACAGTGTGGGCCTGGCGATCGAAATCGAGGATCGTTACAAAGGTTTGCGTGCGCCGCACAAACTCAAGTTTGCGGTGTCCGGTTGTACTCGCGAATGCGCCGAAGCCCAAAGCAAGGATATCGGCGTTATCGCTACGGAAAATGGCTGGAACCTTTACGTCTGCGGTAACGGTGGCATGAAACCCCGCCATGCCGATCTGTTCGCTACCGATCTGGATCACGACACCCTGATCAAAACCATCGACCGCATCCTGATGTTCTACATTCGCACTGCCGATCGCCTGCAGCGGACCTCGGTCTGGATGGAAAACCTGGAAGGGGGTCTCGACTATTTACGCGACGTCATTCTGGAAGACAGTCTGGGTCTGGCAGAAGACCTGGAAGCCGAGATGGCTTTGAACATCGAAAATTACCAGTGCGAATGGGCCACCACCCTGGACGATGAACAAAAGCTGAAGCGCTTCAGCCACTTTATCAATAACGACGAGACCGACAGCAACCTGGTCTTTGTCGAAGAGCGCCAGCAGCGACGCCCCGCCAGCGACGAAGAGCGCAGTCAGCTGATTGCCAAAGCAAGTTAATCTCACTTTTATCGGACATTAGTCGACAGGAAGCATTATGAACTGGAAAACGATCTGCGAACTCGAAGATATCGATCCCAACACCGGTGTCTGTGCGCTGGTTAACGGCCAACAGGTTGCCGTCTTTCGACTGGCGGAACAAGATCAACTGTTTGCGATTGGCAACTACGATCCTGCGGGTAAAGCCAATGTACTGTCGCGGGGTTTGATCGCACAGCTCAACGGTATTACCAGCGTGGCCTCGCCCCTGTACAAACACCATTTTTGCCTGAGCAGCGGTATTTGCCAGGAGGACACGAACCTCAAGGTCCCGACCTATGAGGTTCGCGTGCAAGGCTCCGCGGTAGAAGTCGCGGCTTGATGAGTGTTGCCTGATGAGCACTGACGCCGCCCCGCCCAACACCCCAAACCTTGCTGACGAGGACAAACCTCGACTGCTGATTATTGGCAACGGCATGGCGGCCACGCGCATGCTCGATGAATTACTGGCGCTGGCTCCCGATCGCTATCGCATTACCATTATTGGTCGTGAGCCCGGCCCCAGTTACAACCGCATCATGCTATCACCACTGCTCGCCGGCGAAACCACCTTCGACGACATCACCCTGCACGATCAGCAATGGTATCGCGAACAAGGCATTAGCCTGCTGACTGGCGCCGACTATAGCGTTACCCGGATTGATCGCACTCGCTGCACGGTGCACTGCCAGAACGGCGCCTGCCTGGCCTACGACCGACTGCTGATTGCTACCGGCTCGTTACCCAGCATTCCGCCCATCAAAGGGCTTGGGGCGCGAGAGAAAATGCCGCGCGGCGTGCTGGGCTTTCGCGACCTGAATGACGTTGATGCCATGCGCAAAACCGCCATGAAGGGTGGCGAAGCCGTGGTGATTGGCGGCGGTCTGTTAGGTTTGGAAGCGGCCCATGGGCTCAATCAATTGGGTATGCAGGTGACCGTTGTTCACCGCAGCGAGCACCTACTCAACCGCCAACTCGATTCGGAGGCCGCGGCACTGTTACGAGAAGAACTGGAATCCCGAGGCATTCGATTTGCCCTGGGGCGTACCAGCAAACGGGTGCATACCAACCAGACGTTCGAACGCCCATCGGTCAGCGAACTAGAGCTCGATAACGGACAGCGCTTGCCGGCCCAGCTGTTGATTCTGACCACGGGTATCACACCCAATATAGCGTTGGCACAGGCGGCCGGCCTGCAATGCAAGCGTGGCATATTGGTCAACGATTGCTTGCAAACCTTTGATCCAAAAATTTATGCCATTGGGGAATGTGTGGAGCACCGGGGAACCACTTTTGGTCTGGTAGAACCGCTCTACGAACAGGCACGCACTTGCGCCAACCACCTCGCGGCCTTTGGCACCAGTCAGTACCGTTTTCGAGCGCCGCCGACCCGCCTGAAAGTGTCCGGCGTACAGCTGTTTTCCATGGGAGATTTCTCCTCGACCGCCGCCGCAACAACCTCCTCTGCCAGGGAAGTTCTGGTCTATCGAGACCCCGCCGGGGCCGAATACCGCAAGCTGGTACTGGAAAACCATCGCCTTATTGGCGCCGTGCTGTACGGCGATGTCAGCGAAGGCCCCTGGTTTTTTGAACTGTTGAATTCAGGCACTGATCTTCGTTCCCTGCGCGATCATCTGATGTTCGGCAAGGCCTGTTGCGAGAACATCCTGAAAGTTTCGTCCGATTCCAGGTCGCAGGAGATTGCCGCTTGAATGATTTAACCCTGCCGCGGATGCATGACCGTCCTTCCGAAGCCTCGTCGGTGCATTGCGTAAAAACCACCTGCCCCTATTGCGGTACTGGCTGCGGCGTTAGCGCCGAGGTTCGTTCAACACCGGGGCAGGACAACATCATCGCTATTAGTGGCGATAACCAGCACCCCACCAATGCCGGCAAACTCTGTTCCAAAGGCAGCCACCTGGCCGAGACGCTGGAACCTTCAGCCCGCTTGCTGGCACCCGAGGTGGATGGACAGACAACCGACTGGAAGCAGGCGCTGGCCAGTGCCGCCGATCGTCTGCAAGCCATCATCGACCAGCACGGTCCCGACGCCGTGGCCTTTTACTGTTCCGGTCAGCTGTTAACCGAAGATTATTATGTGGCCAACAAGCTGATCAAAGGTTTTATCGGCACCGCCAATATCGATACAAACTCACGTTTGTGCATGTCGTCGGCGGTGGTGGGTCATAAGCGAGCCTTTGGCAGCGACAGCGTACCCGCCTGCTATGAAGATCTGGATCTGGCCGAGATGGTGGTGTTAACCGGCTCGAATGCCGCCTGGTGCCACCCTATTTTGTTCCAGCGTATTCGCGCGGCCAAAGCCGCTAATCCATCCCGTCGCCTGGTGGTGATTGATCCGCGTCGTACCGCCAGCTGCGATGAAGCCGACCTTCACCTGCCTTTAAAACCGGGGACCGATGCCATTTTATTCAACGGCTTACTGGTTTGGCTGGTCGCCCGGAACGCCCATCACGCCGATTATATCGCGCAGCACACCGATCAATTTGACGCGGCCATCGACGCCGCTCGCGCCAGTGCACCGACCATCGAGCATGTCGCCAACGCCTGTGAGCTGGCGCCCGATGCCGTCGAGCAGTTTTATCGCTGGTTCGCCGAGACCCCGAAAACCCTGACCTGTTTTAGCCAGGGCATCAATCAATCCAGCTCCGGCAGCGACAAGGTCAATGCCATTATTAACGTGCATCTGGCCACGGGTCGAATCGGCCTGCCCGGCGCCTCCCCTTTCTCCTTGACCGGGCAACCCAACGCCATGGGCGGACGAGAAGTGGGCGGCCTGGCCAATCAGCTGGCGGCTCATATGGATTTGCAAAACCCGGCACATCATCAACTGCTCAGCCGGTTCTGGGACAGCGATCGAGTCGCTGACAAGCCGGGACTGAAAGCGGTCGAGCTGTTTGACGCCGTGGCGCAGGGCCAGGTCAAAGCGGTCTGGATCATGGCCACGAATCCGGTCGACAGCTTGCCCGATGCCGACAGGGTCCGTTCGGCTCTGGAGCATTGCGAGCTGGTGATTGTGTCCGATTGCATGGCCGCAACCGATACCGCAGCCACGGCCAATATTCGTTTTCCTGCCGCGGCCTGGGGCGAACGCGATGGCACGGTGACCAATGCCGAACGCTGCATCAGCCGCCAACGCGCCCTGCAACCACTGAGCGGACAGGCGCGCCCGGACTGGTGGATCATTTGCCAGATGGCCCAACGGCTGGGCTTTGGTGAGGCTTTTGATTTCCAGCATCCGGCCCAGATTTTTCGCGAACACGCTCGCCTTAGCGGCTACCAGAACAGTCCGGATGCCCTGCCTCGGGGATTTAATATTTCTGCACTGGCTGAGATCGGCGATCTCGCCTACGAAAACCTCACGCCCACCCAATGGCCTGTTATCACGACAACAAAAACAGACCAGCCAGACACCGTGCCGTCACAAGCGGTTCAACAGGCCTGGTCCGGAACCGCACGACGCTTTGCTAACGGCAGCTTTGATACCTCCAGTGGCCGCGCCAACTTTGTTGCCATTAGCCCTCGGCCGCCCGCTTATCAAACCGATCAGCAATTCCCCCTGGTGCTCAACACGGGTCGTTTACGGGATCAGTGGCACACCATGACCCGCACCGGACTCAGCCCCAGCCTTAGCGGTCATCGCCCGGAACCCCAGGTGGAGATTCACCCTCGGGATGCCCAGCGTTTTGCCCTGAAACCAGACGGCATCGCCCGCCTGCGAACACGCTGGGGGACCATGCTGGCGCGTGTTGCTGTCAGTGAAGGCCAGCAACCGGGGCAGATTTTTGTGCCCATGCACTGGAGCGATCAGTTTGCCAATGAGGGGCGTGTTTGTGCCCTGGTCAACCCGGCCACCGACCCACTCTCGGGACAACCGGAAAGCAAACATACTCCGGTCAATATCGAACCCCTGGCCAGCCAATGGTATGGCGTGCTGATCCGTCGAGACGCCTTGGGTTCGACGCCGCTACCGGTCGATTATCGCGTGCGCATTCGAGAACATCATGGCCATCGCGAGTTGTTAGCCAGCACAACGGCCGTGCAAGACTGGCCAGCACAGGCGGCGGCCTGGTTAGCCGATGGCAATGAGCAGGATACGGATCAATGGCTCAGTTACGACGATCACGCGGCGGGCCTGTACCGCGCGGCCCGATTGCGTCGCGGAGAACTTCAGGCGGTGCTCTATATTTCTCCCGCCCCCATCACCTTTGATACCGCCTGGCTCAGCGCCTTACTCGAGCCTCAAGCCTTATCCCTCGAGAGCCGGCGCGCCTTGCTCAGTGGGCAGCCGCCCCAGGGGCAAACCAGTTGCGGTGCCACGGTGTGCGCCTGCTTCGGTGTTGGCCGCAATACCATTGTGGATGCGATTAACGAACACAGCCTCGATAGTGCACAGGCGGTCGGCGCCATGCTGAAGGCCGGCACCAACTGTGGTTCCTGTGTGCCGGATATTCGCGCCCTGATCGAAGAGGCCGCCCTGCCCGCGTAAAGCGATCATCGCTAGCCTGTGCCTGGTGATGTTCAGCCTGAACCGAGGAGTAGTCAGCCTTGAGCCGAATGATAGACAGCCCTGAGCCAAGTGATGGTGAGCGGCTTTGCAGAAGGCTACACTAAGAGATACCAGCCGCGCTTCTGTCGCGCGGCTCTATCGACATAGCCGCCAGCCCCATGACCACTCAACCTCCCTCAATCATCAGTTCGGATCAGCAAGCAGCAGCCTCTGCCGAGCCACGTCAAAAGCCGCGTTCCGATCTGGCCATGAGACAATTGATCGAGCAGGTGCGCCAGCAGGTTCCCTTTGGCCTCAGCGAGGCCGAGATCTGTTCGGGTGGTTGCCAGGGGTGCTCGAAAAAACTGCTCGATTATCTCGACCGGGAACTGGAAGACTGGTCTCTCAAACTGGACCAGGGTGAGATGCCCAACTTCGCCGACCTGAACTCACTGGCCTCGCGCAGCAAAAAAATCTATGCGGCACTGGCGCGTAGTCATCTTGTCTAAGTCACCAATAGAATCCAGGCGGTGCCGACCGTTAAAAAGATCAGGCTGTTGACCGCCGTCACTATGCCACCATATCGGTACACTTCGCTGGCTTCGATATAACCGCTGGCCAGATAGATAACATTGGCACTGGAGCCCTGGGGCGCGATCACCGACATAAAATTGGTCGCAAACAGCAGCATCAAGGCCATCAGCTCGCCGGGAACCCCGGCGTTAAGCCCGACGCCCAAAAAGACACTGAACAGCGCCAGCAGCTGCGCCGTTTGGCTGACAAAGAAATAGTGAATCACGACGTAGCTGACCACCAGCAGGGCAAAAACAAGGCCCCAGTCAAAGCCGCCGACCCAATCCGCCAGATAGCCTCCCAACCAGGCCATAAAACCAAAGGCGTTCAGGTTGGAACTCATGGCATACAAAATGGCGAACCAGACCAGGGTATCCAGTGCCCGCCCCTCTTCGTGCAGATCATCGATGGTAAAGACACCGCTGAGCATCAGAACCGCCAGCCCGGAGAAGGCAACGGCGGTGTTATTGATCCCCAGGCTTTTGGAGAACACCCACAACAGCACCATCACAATAAAGGTCGCCCCAACCACCCATTCCTGATAACTGACCGGGCCCATGGCGCGTAACGATTCCCGCGCGGCCGCCGGAGCTTCCGGTGTCTGTTGCAGGCCGGGTGGAAACACAACATAGAGCACTCGCGGCACCACCAGAAACGCTACCAGACAGGGCACCGAGGCGGCAAAGAACCAGCTGCCAAAGGTGATATTGATGCCCATATCCTGCGCCATGGCGACCCCGGCCGGGTTGGCGGCCATCGCCGTTAACCAGAGTGCGGAGGAGATGGACAAGCCGGCCATCGAGCAAAACATCAGATAGGCCCCGATACGACGACGGGTGCCATCATCCGGGTTGGAACCACTGTCGCTGGCCAGCGCGTTAACGATGGGAAACAGCACCCCGGAGCGTGCCGTATTGCTGGGAAAAGCCGGGGCGATCAGCATATCCGCCGCAACAATGGAGTACGATAACCCCAGACTGGAATAACCAAACCGACTGATAATCAGGTAGGCAATACGTTTACCCAAGCCGCTATTGACCACGCCGCGGGCAATCAAAAAAGCCACGATGATCAGCAGAATAAAATCCTGACTAAACCCGAGAAAGGCTTGTTCGGCAGTCAGGGTGCCGGTCAGCATGGCGGCCGAGACGCCAATGATCGCCGCCGTAAAAATGGCCATGGTGCCGGAGATCACCAGGGCAATGGTGGTAATAAACACCACAAACAATTTCCAGGCAGGTTCCGTCAGCCCCTCCGGAACCGCAGACCACCACAGCAACAGAGATCCGATCATTATCAGTAGTTGAAGGCCTTGCGCCCTGCCGATACCGATGGCCTGAAATAATGGCATTACCACTCTCCTTTGCCAGCAAAGAATAAGTATAGACGCCCACTAATAGTGTCTGGTCGAAGCATGAACGCCCCTGACCGGTTTGCTATTAGCAGATCCGTCGATGGTTACTCGTAGATTCTGATTCAGGCGATTCGCGCCTGCAGGAACTATTCGAAAAAAACAGACATTGTTATGACTCGCATAACAATGTCTGTACTAGTTGAAGAACAACGAGGTGTACAAAAAATGGATAAAAAGATCAGCCCTGTTTTACCGCTTCTGGGCCGCTTTGCCATTGACCCTTATCAAAGGTTGTAGAAAGTCTGTTAAGGCGAATTAATCGATCACTTCAATCACCAGGCGCTCATTATCGGAGACTCGAATTTGTTGGCCGTGGATGGTTTCAAAACTGCGATTATCGAGCTTTCCTTTCAACGCCTTGTACTCCACCTCTTCACCGCTGGCGGGGTTAACCACACGAATGGACAACAGCCGATGGCTGTCATGGTAGTCGTAGAGCATATAGCCGGTGGCAGCCAGGCAGATAAGTCCGGCCAAAGCATAGGAGATCACCTTGAAAGGCACCGGAAACGGTGGCGGTGCGCTGTTGGCCAGAGATTGTTGTGCCATCACCGTACGATTTCTATAGCGAAGATAAAGAATCGCGCCAATGATAATCGCGGCGGTAACCAGAAATTTGGTAATCATGCAGGGTCTCTAGCAAGTGGTGAATGTTCTATCTGCGTTGCCACTAAGGGGTTATAAACCGGCTTCAATCGATGATTGATCACAGGGTGGTATGGCATGGTTATTTACAGCCTTGTCGATCATATCGAGTTACGGCAAAGCTGACAAAGTCTGGCGAGCCTTCATTTGCTAACGGCGCCACCCGGCTAAAACAACAGGGGCTGAATGTCGACGACATCACCCTGGTCGACATCTTCCTGATCCGACGGCAGTATGATCAGGCAATTGGCCCGACTCATCGAACTCAACACGCCTGAGCCCTGGGTGCCGCTACTGGCCACCAGCAATTGTCCGGCGTCATCCCGATTGAAGATGCCACGCTGAAATTCGGTGCGCCCGGCACGTTTTCTCAAGCGTTCCGCTGCCCGCGCAGGCAGTGTCAGGGGTTGCCAATTGTCCAGCCCCTGCATTTTACGAATGGCCGGCAAAGCGAATTGCAAAAACGTCACCATGACCGCGACGGGGTTGCCCGGCAATCCGAAAAACACCGCATTTTCAATGCGTCCAAAGGCCAGGGGGCGTCCCGGTTTCATCGCCATTTTCCAAAAGTGGATCTGCCCGATGCGCTCCAGCGTCTGCTTGACGTAATCGGCTTCCCCGACCGACACCCCACCGGAGGTGATGATCATATCCGCCGACCGGGCGGCGCTGGCAAAGGCTTCTGCCAGTAGAGCCGGATCATCGGCAATAATACCCAGATCGATCACCTCGACACCCAGAGGCGCCAGCAAACCCTGTAAGCTAAAACGATTGCTGTCGTATATTTGCCCGGTGTCGACGGCGCTTCCCGGCGCGCAGACCTCATCCCCGGTGGAGAGCACGGCAACCTTCAACCGGCGTTTGACCTGAACCTGACCTACACCGAGGGACGCCAGCAAACCCATTTCGGCCGCCTGCACCAGGGTATTCCGTGTCAGGGCGATGGAGTCCCGTGCGATATCTTCACCCGCCCTACGCCGGTTTTGCCCGGCTTTAATGCCCGCAGGAATCTGCACCTGTTGCTCATCGCAGGTGACGATCTCTTGCATTACAACCGTATCGGCGCCATCCGGCATCATCGCCCCGGTCATAATGCGAATCGCGGAGCCGCCTGGCAAAGTCCCCGCATAGGGGTGTCCCGCCAGCGCCTCTCCTGCTAACGCCAAGGAACTGGATGCGTTCTCGCTGAGGTCGGAAAAACGGATCGCGAAACCGTCCATGGCGGAATTATCGTGACCCGGGACATTGATCGGCGACCTGATATCCTCGGCCAGCACACGACCCAGGGCATCGGCCAATGGCACCGTCTCTACCGCCGACAATGCTTCCACCTGGTCGAGAATGCTCTGGCGCCCAAGGTCAACGGGCAACTCGCCTCTGGCGTTGCAGCAACTGTTAAGAGAAAGTGCATCACTCATAATTGAGTTCCTTGTCCATCAGGCTCGGCTTATCTGAATCGGCAACACCGATATGCCTCATTGATTATCGAGAAAGTTATGGCAAATATAGTCGGCAATCTGCTCGACATTGTTGAGATCCAGTTGCTGAAGATCACCAATGCCTTCGTCGGGCAATGTGTCGCAGGCCACCGCGATCACATTGGGATGCTTCGGATACAACAATGATTTACCCATTGAGGGTCGAAAGACTTCGATCTTGGGGTAGGGTTCCGGCTTAAACCCTTCCACCAGAATGAGGTCGAGTCGGTCCTGGTCGAACTTGGCCAGCAGATCGTTCAGGCGCGGTTCTTCATCCAGATTTTCGCTCATCAACGCCCAGCGCTGACGCGAGGAGATCAGCATCTGTTCGGCCCCGGCCTTGCGCAGCTCGTAACTGTCTTTGCCGGGAGTATCGACTTCAAATTGATGATGAGCATGTTTCACCATACCAACACGCAAACCTTTCAGCCTCAACAGGGGCAACAGTTTGCACAACAGGGTGGTCTTGCCGGTGCCACTGTGAGCGATAAATCCAATCAGTGGTATCTTGCACTCAATCACAACTCAGCTCTCCATCATCTGCTGTTCGATACGCTGGCAATGCTCCGGCGTATTAATGTTTTCAAAGGCATTCAGCTGATCATCGAACAGCACCTTGGCCATTTTCTGCTGCTGAAACCAATGCATGATTTTGCGCCCTTCCCCGGACAAAAAAGCATCGAGGCTTGGCAGCAGGGTTCGTTTCATTAATACGAACACCGGCTGCCAATAGTCACCATCGTGGGCAACCGCTATATCTGTCTGTTGCTGCTGGAGCGCTTGCGACAATCGGAGTACCAGATCCCGAGGCAACAGGGGCGCATCACAGGGAACAAAGGCCACCAGCTCTGCCTCGCTCGCGGCCAAGCCGGCGGCCATACCCGCCAGAGGGCCGGGATACTCACCGATGTCCCGGTCGCTGACAATGCCAAACCCGGTCCGGGCATAGCGATCATGGTTGCGGTTGGCATTGATGATCAGGGCATTGACCTGGGGTTCGAAACGAGCAATCACGTGCTCGATCATTGGGCGGCCGGCAAGCGTCACCAGCCCCTTGTCTTCTCCTCCCATGCGCCGGGCTTCACCGCCGGCCAAAATCACACCATCTACGGCTATGGGCTTATTCAACGAACTCTCCTGCTACCCTGCATATGGAATCGGTTTCCTTAAGGCTGTCACTAATCTCGTTGGCTCATCAACGCTTGAATCGCCACGTCAGGTTGGCCTCAACCTGCATTGCTCAACCGTCGAGGTGGCGGTGCAAGTATGCCATTGTGCCCCGGTTGCAAAATAGCAACCCAGATCATGAGTTTGGCCATCACTGGCTAACAACCGCTCTCGGTTACCTCGCTAACATACCAGCAATAAACAGGCCGCCTCCACTCCTCCAGCCAGGCTTCACCAGGGCTTTCGACCAAAGTCCCATGCTATCCAAACACGCACCTCGGTATAAATAGGAGCCAGGAACCAGATTCTCCAGAGCCTGGGGTTAAGGGCCAGTAAGCAGAAAAGCATCTCTTATATAGCCACTATGCTCCCAAAGGCCACGGAAATATAGCGTCATATTGTCCCAGCTCGGTAGACGATCGCGACAACCTGACCTAATGTTAACTGATGCAAAGTACCAATTATTTTGATCACAGGATGACTTATGATTCCGCTATGGTTTCGGTCACCCTCTTCATCCACTGATTGCGGTTCAACCGCCAAGGCTTGAGTTGATGGCTCAATTGCTGCCATTTTCATCTGTTGATATTGCTAGCGATAGCCTGCACCGGATTCCTGTGTGCAACACTCGCATATCTTCGATCCTGCTGCTGGACGAAGGCGATGAGCAGCAAGCGATCGTTCAATCCCTGAAGTTCAGCAGCGGCCTGTTTGAGCAAACCACCCATCTGGAAACCGCTCGCGCCCTGTTGAAGCGCTGTCATTTCGACCTTATCGTAGTCAATCTCGACCTTTTTATTGATTCCAATGAAGAGTGGGAACGAATTCTCCGCCACTACAGTGGCCACACGGACATTATCTGCCTGAGCGAACAGCGGGATTCCGAGCTGGCGATTCGCGTGCTGCGATCCGGTGGTGCCGATCTGTTGCACAAACCCTGCACCGTCAACGATGTGATGAGCTCGGTGCAATACTGCCTGGAACGTCGTAGCAAGGAACGCCAGAGTTACCTGCGCTCCCCCTGGCAGCAGGAAAAGCTCAGTCAGTCGGAATTGATTGGTGAAAGCACGGCCATTGTTGAAGTCACCGACATCATCAGCCGGGTAGCCCCCACCCCCTCTACCATTCTGATTCAAGGGGAATCGGGCACGGGCAAGGAGCTGGCCGCACGGGCGGTGCATCTGCAAAGCGGTCGCAAGGGACCCTTTGTTGCCATCAATTGCAGCGCCATTGCTGCGGACTTGATGGAAAGCGAACTCTTTGGCCACCATCGCGGCGCCTTCACCGGCGCCCAGCAAGCACGGGACGGACTCTTTGTGCACGCCAATGGCGGTACGCTGTTCCTTGACGAGATCGGCGAGATGCCTCTGGCCATGCAAGCCAAGCTGTTGCGGGCGTTAGAGGAGCGATGCGTGCGCCCGGTGGGCGGAGAAAAACAGGTGCCGGTGGATGTTCGCATTGTCGCCGCCACCAACCGCAATCTGGAACAGGAATCCCGTAGCGGCAATTTCCGCGAAGACCTGTATTACCGCATCAATATCCTGACCCTGACCATGCCGCCTTTACGGGACCGTCCTGAGGACATCCCTCCTCTGGTGCATCATTTTGTCAGTAAACTCTCCGCCGAACTCAGCGTACCGGAAATACCGCTGTCCCACGCCGATCTCAGCCAGCTGCAACAACACGATTGGCCGGGCAATATCCGGGAACTAAGCAACTTTATAGAACGCTGCCTGCTACTGGGCAAATTGCCCCTCGACTACCTGCGCCAGACCCATTTGACGCCTGCCAACGCGCCCGGAAAAGGCTATCCGAGTGAATGGGATCTGGAGAAAGTGATTAAACATCACAGTTTACAAGTGCTGGAGCAAGCCGGAGGCAATAAGTCGGAAGCGGCCCGGCAGCTGGGGGTTTCCCGTAAAACCCTGGAGCGCAAACTGCAAGCCTGGGCCAAACTGTCAGCGGAAAACTGAGTCTCTTTCAGTTATCAATCAAGCTGCTAAGGTGTCCACAAAATTTCGCCGCATTGCGAGAGATCGTAACCGCCGTAATTGCCCGCCTGCTGTTGCAAGGCCTGAGAGCGAAACTGCCCCACCAGCTGCTGTACCAAGACGCGGAAATAGATCGCCTGGGGCATTACCATATCCAGCGCCTCGCTGCCCAGTGAGAAAAACGGTAAATCAAACTGGCTGGCAATGGCCCGAGACACAATGCCGTAATCGGCTCTTCGCTCGTTCAACTGCACCGCCACCTCAAATTCGCTAAGGGCGCCATCCCCCAACACCAGCTCATCGATCGAACGATGATGTAACGCCAGCTGTTCATCAAACAACCGTCTGGCGCCGGAACCGGACTGACGCAACACCCAGCGACTGCCTTCAACAAAACAGCCTTGAGCATTCTCAGGCGGCACTCCCGGGCGCGTCGCAATTCCCACTTCACGCTCGAACAAACGCACCATGGTCCACTGCCGATGATTCTGGTAACGCTGCAACAACGCCGGATGACGCACTCGACTTTCGGCTGCTGGGCCCCAGTGCATGACACAGAGATCAGCACGTCCTCGATCGAGCATGGACAACCCCAAACGAGTACCGGTAACTGACAAGGAGACCAGGCCAGCATCCTGCATATCCCGCTGCTGACGGGATAAGGCCTGCTGCATCAACAGATCACCACTGCCCACCACCAGCAGGCGGTCCGTCAGTACCCCGCCATGGCAGGATTCAAGCAACCAACTTTCGACCAGACGCTTGGGGAATAACCACTTACCGGTAATTTTGGTCGCGGGTATGACGCCCTCGCTGACCATCGAATAGACTTTTTTCTCATTCAACTGGAGAAAATCGGCCACCTGTTTGATATTGAGGAATTCGGCGCCTCCCTGCTCATTTTTTGCCTTGCCGGCTACAACCTGTGCCTGCTGCATCTCCCTGTCCCTCGTTACGGAGTTGCCGACCGCACCGGACGTGGTGCCGGCGGTTGGTCAAACTCGATATTTTCCTGACCATTGAAGACCAGGAAGTGCTTGCCCTTGGCGCGGCCGATCATGGTCAAACCGACTCGCTGGGCCATCTCCAGGCCCATCTGAGTTAAACCGGACCGCGACAACAACAGTGGGATACCCATCTGGGCGACCTTGATCACCATCTCGGAGGTTAGCCGGCCGGTGGTGTAAAAGATCAGCTCTTGCCCCTGCAGGTCGTCCAACAGCATGCGCCCTGCCAGCGTATCCACCGCATTGTGGCGCCCCACATCCTCGACAAAATCGACCACTTCACTGCCCCGGCAGAGGGCACAACCATGCACCGCCCCCGCCTGACGATAGATTTCGTTATGACGTGACAGGGAATCGAGCAATTCGTAGATCCCCGACTGGGTGTAGCGCAACCGGGCCAGCTCGATGTCGTCAAACCGGTTCATCATGCTGGCGAACACCGTGCCCTGGCCACAGCCCGTCGTCACCGTTTTGCGCCCCAGGCGTTCCTGCCAACCCTCAATACTGCCATCGGTAACAACCGCCGCGGCTTCGACATCCCACGCCACCTGAATGGCACGTACCTGCTCGAGTCGATCGATGATGCCCTGGTTCAACAGATAGCCCAGAACCAACTCTTCCGGGCGACGCCCCATAGTCATCAGGGTGAGCAACTCAACCTTGTCGATATAGATCGTTAGCGCTCGCTCACCCGCGATATCAATGGCCCGGGGAGTACCCTGCTCATCCAGCGCCTCGATGCGATGGGTTGCCTCAAGCCCGGACTGGCTCATCAAGGGGCGATAGGGCGAAATCCCATTCATGGTTCTCGTTCTCCAGATCAACGATTAATAAAGCAGGCGCAACAAAAGTCCATGCTCGCCAGCGCTGCGCCATCTCTTTTGCAAGGATGAAAAGCAAAAAGCGTACCCTGGCAAACGGGCCAATACACCTACATAAAGTGGGTCATTATGACCCAGCCACCCGATGAATCCTAAGCAACTGCCCCAAATCGTCCCAGTGCAACCGACCAATACCAGACTTTTTTCAGGAACAGCCTTTGCATCAACACCCGCATTAAAGACAGCAGTAAACACAACAGCAACCACAGCAAGAACCAACCCGATCGACCTAATCTTGCCAAATCACCAGGAGCTCTCTCTTGCCAGCGCAAATCAGCAACCCGGACGATAGTTACACCATCAAGGTGGCGATGGTAAGAACCCAGGCCAGGGTCGGCCAGTGGCTGACGGATAACTGGGAGTGCCTGCTATTACCCGCCGAAGCATCCGATCCGGATCAGGCCACCACCTGCGCCACACTCCAACTGTTATTGCATCGGGATGAGCGAACTGCGTATCGAATGAACCTGAGTTCGCGAGAGCCCAAGCTGTTTATTGTCTGCGATCTCGATGATGAACAAGAGGATGAACTGATGCACCCCTTGCGCATCAGCGCCAGCCAGGACCTGGCCGCCGCCTATATGGACGGAGGCGAAGAGGATGTCTTCTCCGCCCCGATGCCTGCCGCCGTCCAATGCTGGATCGAGGCATTTATGAGCCGTCACGGAGAAGACACCAGCGACACCGGCAAACGACGCCGTCGGGGCAAAGGCGAAAAGCACAAAGGGGCAAAAGACGCTCAACCAGAGACCACCCCTCACTCCCAGGAAAACTTGTCATGACGGCAGATGACAATGACGGCAATAACGAAGGCTTTGCTAGCCGCTGGAGTCGATTAAAACGCCAGTCGGAAGCACCCACTTCGCCCGAACCCTCAATAGCGGATCAGGCATCCCTGACACAGACCAGCAACAAAAGCCTGGAACAATCGCAGGCAGCCACGCAAGATCACGACTCTGACGAGGCACCGAAAACCGACGCCGATATGCCCGAACTGGGCAGCCTTGGCAACGATGACAGCTACGCCGACTTCCTGTCAGAAGGGGTCAGCGACGAATTGCGCGCCAAGGCCCTGAAGCAACTGTTCCATCTTTCCCACTTCAACATCACCGACAAGCTGGACGACTACGACGAGGATTTTTCAGTTTTCGAGCCCCTCGGCGACACCGTCAGCGAACACCTGAAACGCTGGATCGACCGAGATCCGAGCAATACCCATCCGAAGCCAGCCACCGACCAGGACAGCACAATCGCGTCCGATCAAGCCGACAGTGGCAAGTCAACCTCATCGACCGATGACCCAGAAACCGAAGCGCAATCCTCTGCGCAAGCACAGCAGACACCCGCCGAGACATCCGAGACCAGCCAGGCCCGGAATGACCCGACGGAATCACAGCAAGCAAAACCACCCAACGACACCCCAGCACAGGGTAACGCGGCAGAACGTTCTCCCCGCACCCATTCGGACATTAGCGACCCTGAGGGACAAAACAACCCAGGGCAGACCTAAAACCATACAAAAAATAAGACAAATTCGGACTTTAAAAGACTTTACACCCGAAAGAGCCGGTTCCGGTTTTGCTATAGATAAAGCGGGCTGGAAAACCATAAGAAATAAAAAGGCTTGAGCCTTACAACCAGCCTGATGAGGATCTATGACTGTTGTAACCATGGAACGACCGGGGTTAGCTGTTAACCAGTATGAACCCCAAACCAGCACCATTACCTATCGGAGCTCCGGCGAGCTACTGATAACCGGGCCTGAGCACCGTGCACGGCTGGCGGCTGCCGAACTGGCAGGCGCACTCAAATGCACGGTGCTAATCACCGAAGCGATGCCCGCTACCGTCAATGTCGATATGGAACGGGCGGCCGGACTGGAGATTAACGCCCCGATACACCACCACAGCTTGCAGTCCCTCGGCGGCTATATGGGTCATTTTGACGCAATGGTCTCATTGCCTGGCGGCCTGATTGATAATTCGCTGGCCAAGCTCAGTCAGCTCAAAGCCTTCGACCTTGTGCTCGACCTGGGCAGCAGTGCGTTGATCGGTAACCAACGTTCACCCGCAGGCTATTTCCATTGCCCGGATCAAAACAGCCTGGCGACCGCCCTGGAAGAGTTGCCAGATCTGGTTGGCGAGTTCAGCAAACCGGTTTACCTGCGCCTTAATAACGACATCTGCGCCCACAGCAACAGCACCTTAATTGGCTGCACCCGTTGCCTTGAGGTCTGCCCGGCCGATGCCATTAGTTCGGTCAGCGGGCGCATCGAAGTCGATCACCACCTGTGCCATGGCGTCGGCGGCTGTGCCAGTGCTTGCCCGACCGGGGCCATCGAGCACCTCGAAACACCGCCTCATCAATTGCTACAACGCCTGCGCGAGCCTTTGCAACAGCAATCGGCGGCAGTCATTATTCGCACCGACGACAATACGGATATCGCAGCAAATATTGCTGAACCAGTGATTCAGCTCGTGCTGGAAGAGATCAACTGCGCCGGTCTGGAAACCTGGTTCAGCGCGCTGGCCTGGGGAGCGCCCCGGGTTGTTATTTTTGCCCCGGACGACCTTGACGAAACTGCGCGCAGCGCTCTACAGACCCAGTTGGGTTTCGCTCATGCGATTCTGCACGGTCTTGGCCTCGAAACGACTCGCATAAGCCTGCTTGAGTCCACCAATGCCGACACTCTGTCACAGTGGCTGACCAGCGACCTGACACCGGTTTCCAATGCCAGTTATCTGCCCGACCACAAACGCCGGGAAGCCCTGTTCCAGGCCATCGACCAACTGTTTACCGCTGGCGAACAACAAGCCCAGGCCTTTGGCCTGCCAGCAGGAATGCCCATGGGCGGTCTAGATATCAACCAGGAGCAGTGCACTCTATGTATGTCCTGCGCCGGTGTCTGCCCCACCCAGGCCCTGCAATCGGGGGGCGATTCACCCAAGCTGCTCTTTACCCAACACAATTGCGTGCAATGCGGGCTCTGTGTCAGCGCCTGCCCGGAAAAGGTGCTGGATCTGCGCAGCGAGTACCAGCTGGATCCCTCGGTGCGCAAATCCCAGCAAACCCTCAATGAGGATGCGCCACTGTGCTGTGGCGATTGCGGCAAGCCCTTTGCGACCCAAAGCCTGCTTCGCAAGATGCAGGAGAAACTGTCTGGCCACAGCATGTTCCAGAACAGCAATCTGCTCGAACTCTGTGGTGACTGCCGCGTGAAAGCCTTAATGAAACAGGATTCGGAGTTACTGCAATGAGCGCCGACCTGATCACAACCGACAACGCTGTAACCGCCACCAACGCACTGCCAGTGTTGAGCGATGAAGATCATCTTCGCGCCGAAGGCTATGCCCTTCTGGGTACGTTGTTACGCGGCGCACTCTCCGACGAACTGATGCAGCTGCTGGCGGGCATCGAGATTGAGTCGGCCCATAGCCCCATCGAGCACGCCTACAGCACCTTGCAACAAAGCGCCGTGCATACTCGGGTAGAAGCCGCACGACAGGAATACCAAAGCCTCTTTATTGGTATCGGCCGGGGCGAACTGTTGCCCTTCGGGTCCTGGTACCAGACCGGATTTATGATGGAAAAGCCCCTGGTCAAACTGCGTCAGGATCTGCAGGAACTGGGCTTTGAGCGTCAACAGGATACCCACGAACCCGAAGATCACGTAGCCGCACTCTGTGAAGTGATGACCTACCTGATCGAAGCCGGTTCAACCGAGCAACAACAGCGTTTCTTCCGCACCCATATGCAGGGCTGGATACAACGCTTTTTCGATGATCTGCAAAACGCCAACAATGCCAACTTCTATATTGCGGTTGGCCAACTGGGTGAAGCGTTGCTGCAAGCAGAGATCGATCGTTTTGATCAACCATAGATTTGATTAGCCACCATTCAAAAACCCGCAGGGGAGAGAACAATGAGTAAGAAATCGCTGAGCAAGGAGCAATTGCAGAGACGTGAGTTTCTGACCGGAGTTGCTGTCACCGCGAGTGCTGCAGCCGTGGTCGGTGCCGCAGGCTCTGTCCAGGCCGCTGAAGAGCCGCTCGAAGAAAAACAGTCAGGGCGTTACCGCAAGTCGGATCACGTCAAGGCCTATTACGATACCGCCCGCATCTAGGCGACGTTTCAGGTTCTGATACCGGATTAACACGAGGCAACATAACAATGAAATTGACCAAAGTAAGCCCCGAAAGCGAACAGGCCAAGACCAGCGGTATCAGCCGCCGCTCGTTTCTTAGCGCCAGCGGCGTAGCGGCCGGAGGCCTGGCCGCCAGTCAACTGCTGACCCCGGGCATGATGCAAAAAGCCCAGGCCGCGAGCAAAAGCACCAAACCCGTCGATACCAAACGCACCATCTGTACGCACTGTTCGGTGGGCTGCGGTATCTATGCCGAAGTTCAGGAAGGTGTCTGGACCGGGCAGGAACCTGCCTTTGACCACCCCTTTAACCGCGGCGGCCATTGCGCCAAAGGGGCCGCAGTGCGAGAGCACGGTCATGGTGAACGCCGCCTGAAGTACCCGATGAAACTGGTTGGCGGCAAGTGGCAAAAAGTCTCCTGGGATGACGCAATCAACGAGATCGGCGACAAGATGCTGAAGATCCGCGAAGAAAGCGGACCCGATTCGGTGTACTGGCTGGGATCGGCCAAATACAGCAACGAGCAAGCCTACCTGTTCCGTAAATTTGCCGCCCTCTGGGGTACCAACAACGTGGATCACCAGGCGCGTATCTGTCACTCCACCACCGTTGCCGGGGTTGCCAATACCTGGGGCTACGGTGCGATGACCAACTCGTTTAATGATATGCACAACTCCAAGGCGATGATCCTGATCGGGTCCAACCCCGCCGAGGCGCACCCGGTCGCCATGCAACATATTTTGCACGCCAAGGAGCGCAACAAGGCGAAACTGATTGTGGTGGATCCTCGCTTTACCCGCACCGCGGCGAAATCCACTGAATTCGTTCGCATTCGCCCCGGCTCTGATGTCGCTTATGTGTTCGGTTTGCTGTGGCATATTTTTGAAAATGGCTGGGAAGACAAATCCTTTATCGAACAGCGCGTTTACGGCATGGACGAAGTGCGCGAAGAGGTGAAGAAATTCCCACCGGCGGAAGTCGAGAATATCTGCGGCGTCAGCGAAGAACAGATGCGCCGGGTTGCTCGTACCCTGGCGGAGCATAAACCCGGTACGATCGTCTGGTGCATGGGCGGTACCCAGCATACGACCGGTAATAACAATACCCGCGCGTACTGCATACTGCAGCTGGCTCTGGGTAACATGGGGGTTTCCGGTGGCGGTGCCAATATCTTCCGTGGCCACGATAATGTGCAGGGCGCGACCGATTTCTGTGTCCTGTCCCATTCACTACCGGGCTACTACGGACTCTCCGCCGGTGCCTGGAAGCACTGGAGCAAGGTCTGGGATCTGGATTACGAGTGGGTCAAGGGCCGCTTCGATAACCGCAAGGCGTTCGAAGGTACCACCGAAAAGCCCAAGTTCCCCATGAACGCCGCTGGCATTCCGGTCTCCCGCTGGGTAGACGGCGTGCTGGAAGACAAGGGCAATATGGCCCAGAACGACAATCTGCGCGCCATGGTGTTCTGGGGCCACGCCCCCAACAGCCAGACCCGGGGACTGGACCAGAAAAAGGCCATGGAAAAGCTGGATATGATGGTGATCATCGATCCTTACCCGACCACCAGTGCCGTATTGCCCGACCGCCAGGATGGTGTTTACCTGCTGCCGGCCACCACCCAGTTTGAAACCTACGGTTCGGTAACGGCGTCCAACCGCTCGTTGCAGTGGCGTGACAAAGTGATCGATCCGCTGTTCGAATCCCAGCCCGACCACACCATTATGTACAAGTTTGCCAAGAAATTTGGCTACGAAAACGAGCTGTGCAAGAACATCAAGGTCAACGGCGAAGAACCCCTGGTGGAAGATATCACCCGGGAATTTAACAAGGGCATGTGGACCATCGGTTATACCGGCCAAAGTCCGGAGCGTATGAAAGCGCACCAGAAAAACTGGCACACCTTTGATTTCACCAGTCTCAAGGCCGAAGGTGGCCCCGCCGATGGTGATTTCTACGGTATGCCCTGGCCTTGCTGGGGAACCGCCGAGCAGAAACACCCTGGCACGCCCTTGCTGTATGACAACAGCAAACCGGTGGCCGAAGGTGGCCTGACCTTCCGCGCTCGCTTTGGTGTCGAACGCGATGGCGTCAGCTTGCTGGCCAAGGGCTCTTACAACAAGGGGTCCGAGATCACCGACGGTCATCCCGAGTTCTCCGCCAAGTTGCTCAAACAACTCGGCTGGTGGGGTGACTTGACCTCCGCAGAACAGCAGGCAGCCGAAGGTAAAAACTGGAAGACCGACCTGTCCGGCGGTATTCAGCGGGTAGCGATCAAGCACGGTTGTGCGCCCTTTGGTAATGCCAAGGCGCGGGCGGTGGTCTGGACCTTCCCGGATAAGGTGCCGCTGCACCGTGAGCCTCTGTACACATCGCGCCGGGACCTGGTGGAGAAATACCCTACCTACGCCGACCGCAAGTCCCACTACCGTCTGCCGACGCTGTATCAATCCATCCAGGCCAAGGATTTCTCCAAGGAGTTCCCGGTCATTCTGACCTCGGGTCGGCTGGTGGAGTACGAGGGCGGTGGTGATGAATCCCGATCCAACCCCTGGCTGGCCGAATTGCAGCAGGAGATGTTTGCCGAGATTCATCCGGCCGATGCCAACGATGCCGGCATTCGTGATGGCCAGGATATGTGGGTAGAAACCCCTGAGGGTGCCCGCGTTAAGGTGAAAGCCCTGATTACCCGAAGGGTCGAGCGGGGTGTCGCCTTTATGCCGTTCCACTTCGGTGGTGTCCTGGAAGGCAAGGATCTGCGCAATAAATATCCGGAAGGCGCCGACCCATACATTCTTGGGGAATCGGCCAACACCGCAATGACTTACGGCTACGACTCGGTCACCCAGATGCAAGAGTCTAAAGCAAGTCTTTGTCGAATTCTGCCGGCATAAGTCGCCGCACAGCACAGGAAATATTGATCATGGCTAGAATGAAATTTTTGTGTGATTCGGAGCGGTGCATTGAATGCAATGGTTGCGTTACTGCCTGCAAAAACACTAACGAAGTCCCCTGGGGCATCAACCGTCGTCGCGTGGTTACAATCAATGATGGCGAACCTGATGAATCCTCAATTTCTGTCTCCTGTATGCACTGTACCGATGCGCCCTGTATTGCGGTGTGTCCGGTTGATTGCATCTACGAGGCCCAGGACGGCATCGTCCTACACAGCAAGGACCAGTGCATTGGCTGCGGTTATTGCCTGATGGCCTGTCCGTTCGGTGCGCCACAGTTCCCGATGGAAAATGCCTTCGGCGTACGCGGAAAAATGGACAAGTGCACCTTCTGCGCCGGCGGCCCGGAAGACGACAACTCCCTTGTTGAATGGGAAAAATACGGTGCCAATCGCATCGCCGAAGGTAAGTTGCCGGCCTGCGCCGAAATGTGTGCAACCAAAGCCTTGCTCGCCGGTGATGCCAACGAGGTATCCGACATCTTCCGTGAGCGGGTAACCTATCGTGGTTCCAACGCGGGTGCCTGGGGACAATCCATGGCTTACGGTCGTAAAAACAAGAGTTAGCGGCACAGCTGTTAATTCCTATTACGGGAAAGATGCTTATGAAACCATCAACACAAGCAACCGGCCCCAAGCTTCAGCGTCGCCTGCGTGGCATGAATCTGGCGCTGGTCTGTTGTGCACTGATGCTGTTACTGGCACCCATGGTTCCTTACACCCTGGCGGCGGTCAATCCTGACTCCGCTACGGCGTTCTGGGATCATGTGCGTCATGGCACCACGGGCAGAACTCAGGTTGCAGGCACCGAAAGTGGCCAGCTCATCAACGAGTCCGGCATGTTCTGGATGGAGTTTCGCAATCAATGGATCTCTCCGGGTGGTGCCTGGGCACTGGGGTTAAGCCTGGCGTTACTGGTGGCAGTTTATCTGCTGATTGGCCCTACCCGACTGAGTGAGCCTCGCACGGGAAAAACGGTGGAACGCTGGAACCGTGCCGACCGCACCATTCATTGGTTTGTGGCCATTCTATTCTTACTTCTGGGTATCACCGGGATCACCATTCTCTATGGCAAAACTGTGCTGATTCCCATCCTGGGGAAAGATGCCTTCGCGGCCTATATGGGACTTGGCAAGGACCTGCATAACTACCTGGGCCCGCTGTTTAGCATTGGTCTGCTGGTGATGATCCTGAAGTGGATGAAAAACAATTTCTTCACCGCTACGGATATGAAATGGTTTGCCAAAGGCGGCGGCGTGATCGGCAAGGAGCATCCCGATGCCGACTATATGAACGGCGGCGAGAAGGTCTGGTTTTGGGTGGTGGTTATTTTGGGGCTGGTGGTGACTGGCAGCGGTCTGGTGATGGACTTCCCCAACTTCGGCCAAATTCGGGAAACCATGCAAAACGCCAATCTGATCCATGCCGGTTCCGCCATGCTGCTGTTCAGTGCTTCGTTGTTCCATATCTATATCGGAACACTGGGTACAGAAGGCGCACTGGAAGGCATGAAAACCGGTGAGGTTGACGAAACCTGGGCCAAACAACACCACAATCTCTGGTATGAGCGAGTGAAGCAAGAGGGCTAGTGACAGACCTCTATTGAAAGGCATCTTCGGATGCCTTTTTTTATGCTCGAAGATAGATGCCTGCCCTCGACAAGGGGTACCATTGAGCATCCATCGTTTGGTTTTCTTTTCTAAGTAGGAGCCCTGCCGTGCCAACCATCGAAGCGACCATTGAAACCCAAAGCTCACCCCGGGAGATGTATGAGTATATTTCACAACCCTGGTTATGGCATGAATGGCACCCTAACTCTATCGGCGCTACCGCCAACGTGGAGACATTATCGATTGGCGACACCTACACCGAAGCCTTCGAAATAAAACCCTTCCCCTTGCTGCCATTTACTCTGCGACGCAAGCTGCATTACCGGGTTATCGATGCCAAACCCTACCACTACTGGGAAGTGAAAGCAGAGGCGGAAAACGGCAGTGCAGACATTCATTTTAAATACTATTTTGATGCTATGGACAACGGCGGTAAATTCACTCGGGTACTGAAGTATCAGTTGCACGGTCCGATGCGCTTGCTAGCCCCTCTGTTAAAACGAACCAACACACGGGTTTCGCAACAGGCGATGGAAAACCTGCAACACAAATGGAATACCAAGCTATAAACAGCCGACAATAGGCGGCCTGTCAAACCTCTGTAATCATCCCCATTGCAAAATGATGAGGCTCTTAACCCAGCCTCTCTTCCTAACCAGCCACCAAGGATCCCCCATGTCAGACTATGTTGCCAAAGTGATTTGGAAACGCGACCAGACTGAGAACTACATCGACAACCAGTACAGCCGTGGCCACCGATGGGAGTTTGATGGCGGTGTCACCGTTCCCGCCTCCTCCTCTCCCCATGTGGTTCCGCTGCCTTATTCCGTCGAGGCCAATGTCGATCCGGAGGAAGCCTTCGTGGCCTGCCTGTCCAGTTGCCATATGCTGTTCTTCCTGTCCATCGCCGCCAAACGCCGCTTTGTCATCGACCAGTACGAAGACAATGCCATCGGCACCATGGCAAAGGACGCTGAAGGCAACATCGCCATGACCCGAGTCCTGCTAAGACCCAAAGTCCGTTTTTCCGGTCAGCGCCAGCCCAGTGAAGAGCAGCTGCAAACCATGCACCATCAATCCCATCAACAATGCTTTATTGCCAACTCGGTAAAAACCGAGGTGGTGACTGAAATTATCGTCGATGACGCCCTGAACAATAAAAAGGTATAAACGTAAGAACGCGATAGTACCCATCCGATGAAAAACCGGGCTATTAGAACCGATTCTAATAACACCCGTTTTGCCCTTCAGAGGCGCTTCAGGCGGCCGAATAAGCTTGTTAGCCAATCCTGTATTCGAGGGTAAATCATGAGCAATACACCATGAGATCTCATGGCAAATTAGCGCTGGAATGGCAGGGCGAACTGCTAATTGTCAGACCTCAGGGCCCCTTCAACGAAGAGGGAGTCGCCAAGGCACGGCGGCACTTGATTCAGTCAATCAAAAACAGCCAACACAATTACTGGCTACGCCTGGAAATTTGGGACGAGGAAAGCCTGGGGTCTCCAAGGGTTATGGCCCAGGTCAACGAACTGTTCCAATGGTGCCAGGATCATGGCTGCCAGAGCACCGCTGTCGTGGTCTGTAACCGAATACAGGCCGGCATTATTGAGAGTCAGTTTATCGATGATATCGCTGTTTTTGACGATACCGAACATGCACTCGACTGGCTGGAGAAAATTGCCGGACACCGCTTCGGCTTATCCGCGCTAGACCTTCAACCGGATTAATAAGGCAGTCGTGCTGACGGAGTGTTACTATCGGCGAAAATTAATTCCTCCCCCCATTTAGCTGGACGTTACGTGCCTCTATCCCGCTCTACGGTCGCCCTTACGGCTCTCGCTATGATCGCTTTTGCCGGTAATTCATTGCTGTGCCGAATGGCGCTGGAGCACACCGGGATCGACGCTGCCAGCTTTACCAGTATTCGCCTGCTGTCCGGCGCAATCGCTTTATTACTGCTGGTCGTATGGCGTCGACAACCGCTCCTTGCGGTCACCCAGGGCAATTGGCTATCGGCAATGGCTCTGTTTGCCTACGCCGCCGGTTTTTCCTTTGCTTACCTCAGCCTGTCAACTGCGACCGGCGCCCTGCTGCTGTTTGGTGCCGTGCAGATCACCATGATCGGTGTTGGTCTGATGCGAGGTGAGCGCCTTGCCTCGACGCAGTGGCTTGGTCTGATCATGGCCATCTCAGGGCTGATTGGATTGCTACTGCCCGGTCTGGAAGCCCCCTCTTTGACGGCCGCACTCTTAATGCTGGGATCCGGTATTGCCTGGGGGATCTATTCATTGCAGGGCCAGGGTCTGGGTGATCCGACTCAAACAAGTTGCGGTAACTTTATTCGCAGCCTGCCCATCGCGCTGGGTCTGAGCCTGCTGACCCTGAGCCATGCACAGCTCGATCTGGCCGGTGTTGGCTATGCCATCGCCTCTGGCGCACTGGCCTCTGGCGTCGGCTATGCCATCTGGTATCGTGTATTACCGGCGCTCCAGGCAACTCAGGCGGCTACCGTCCAACTAAGCGTGCCGGTTATCGCCGCCATCGGCGGTGCGCTGTTGCTGGATGAAACGATCAGCCTGCGGCTGGTTCTGGCATCGACCATTATTCTTGGCGGTATTGCTCTGGTGATCCTGAGTAAGGGTAACTCACAGAACTAGGGCACCTCTGATTAATTCAGATGAGCCCTAAGCTGTCGGGCCAGACAGTTTATGAGCAATTATCAGGTTTTAAGAAAGCGCGCCATACCGGCCACAAAGTCTGCCTTGCCGCCGTACGATGGGTGGCGAATATAACGCACTCTTCGTTCTTGATCTCCTTCTTGGCCTTCTGACTGAAGGGCCACCAGGGCACGTTCGGCAGCACGACCAATTGCAGCTACCCGACAGGGGCGATAAATGGCCATCAGCGCCTGTAGATACTCACCGCCCTCTTTTACCTCATCGGCACTGGGTGCGCGATTGCTGCCGGGCAGATTGCTACGGTGGGGATGAAAAGGAAAGGCATTCCAGAACAAGGGCAAGTGCCGGCGCCGCTCCAGGGTTTGCCAGACCAGACTCGCGCTGACCTCAGCGTCCCGTTCCACAATGGTCAGTTTGGGTGCCAGCTGGCGAAGAAAGCGATGACGGCCGGTCAACAGCAATTCACCACTGCTGAAGGGAATTCCGGTCAGCCGTCCACCTTTATAGCCCAGCGCTTCACCGACCAGCAAGGCTGGTTTTGGCCCCATGACCGCCGTCATCGCGTGCAGGTAAGTTCGTAAATTATTCGCCAGCAAAGGATCCCGGTAAGGATTAAAGACCCTGTCGCTATGGGGCCGAGCCTGTAATTGTGCAATAAAACCATCTATCAATTTGCTGTTCACATCGGTCACACGCGGGGCTCGCTATTATCCTCGGGAGAGTCCGGATTGGTGGTCGGTGATGGGTCGTCGGGAACGCTAGACCCAGAACCTTTAAGCAACTGTTCCCGAGCGACGTCATCGGTGGCCTGTTGCCAGGCGTCGAGAAATGTTTGCAGATTGGTCACTCGTGTAATCACCTGATTTCCCAGTGCGATGGCATAGGTCGATTGACCCCGTTCGGGCTGGTATTTTAACCCCAGCAATGTCTCCCTGCGCAACACAAAACGCGGGCAAACGCCCAACACCAATGAACGCACCCCCTCGCTGAGTCGCCATAAACAGAGCAGGAACATGGCGGCCAATGCCAACATCGTCAGCAGGCTTTTTATCGCTCCCAACTCTTGCCAGGGAATGCCACCAAACAAGCCTTCAACGACGACTACACCGAGCGCGGTTCCCCAGAGTGTGGTCAGCACCACATCATACAAACCGACGGCGCGATGCGCTCGAAGATGAAACAGCTGGCGTTCCGGCTCGTAACGAATATCGTTTGAATTTTGCGTCAAATCGAGTTCCTGTGTGTGACCGAGAAACGATAAAAAGTGACTACAGCTAGCATTAAAGTCACAAAAAGAACAAGCAAGCCAAAACCAGAATTAACTCTTCCTCCGGCTTATGCGCTCAGACCTAAGTATTCAGGCTAGATTCTTAAAAATCCAGCTTATCCAGTGCGTGACCGACCGGTCACAGACCAACGTCTAATAGAGTCTCTGGCTTAAAACGCAGACACTTCTTGCTCGATATTACGACGGGGCAGATTTTTCAGCTTCGGGATTTTATTGGGCACTTTCGGTCGTTTGCCATGCGCGAACGGCTGCAACGAATCATGTGCTTGCACATGGTCGCTATCCGTTAAGCTGACAGAGTTTCCGCTCCTGTGCATTTAACGGATAGCGAGTAGATCACAGACGTCTCGATCGCCGATGTGAATCTACTGTATCTCCGCATTGCCCCTGGCGCCTACCAGCACCAGGGGTTTTTTTTTTGCCTACAGGGATGTAGGTAGATCGCGAGAGCCAGGGATGGCGGTAGCGATCGCAGGGATGTAAGGCCGATGGTCGTGCTTCTGCGCAATCGGCACTCTCGATGTCCCTGTCGGTCGTAGATGGCGAGAGAGATCGAAAGATCAACGCAGCTTCAGCTTGTTCTCTGTTGATGTTTTTTCCGTGAGGCTAATAAGATGACTGCTTGTCGGGACGCCCCCCGACAGGTGCCTTAAGAAACCTCCAAGCACTGGCAATATTGCACAACAATCCGGGGATCAATATCATCATACAGTCTATGCATAGATTCATTGTCACTACAGCCTTCCTTATCGCTAACAACTGCTTGGGCAGCACTTTTGAGCAAGATCTTGTTGCGGCAGCGATTGACCGAACCAAACATACGATAACCTATGACGGATCCTATTTATCCATCCCATACCCTGGTGGAGATGTCCCCAATAATATCGGTGTATGTACCGATGTAATTATTCGCAGTTATCGATCGCTGGGAACCGATTTACAGGTCTTAGTCCATGAAGATATGGCCAAGGAGTTTGAGGCCTATCCTTCGAAGCGGATTTGGGGTCTAAGCAAGCCAGACAAGAACATCGATCATCGTCGCGTTCCAAATTTGCAGGCATTCTTGACTCGCCACGGCTCTGTGCTTCCTGTAACGAACCAAGCCAGAGATTATGCACCTGGAAATATCGTCACCTGGCTATTGCCTGGAAACCTTCCGCATATCGGCATTGTTACCAATAATGTTTCTGAAACAACCGGAAATCCGCTTATCGTTCACAATATTGGGGCAGGACCCAGCCTTGACGATATGTTGTTTTCTTACAAAATAACCGGGCATTATCGATACGTGCCAAACAAGTATAACGATTGAAGCAATCGTGACATCATAAGGTCCCTCTCCTTATTCAGACAATCGCCGAATGAATATAAGAGATTGAAGATTCGCCATTACAAAACTTCTGATTTAGAAGCTGTACTTGCTTCGTGAAAAATGGCGAACCCGCTTGCATACCCATTTATGACCGATGCTTTTATAGTCCAGGAGAGAATCAATATAGTGGAAGTCTACCTGACAAACACTGATGCTTGGGCAGTAGAACTGGATGGCAAATTTTAAGGCTTTATTGCATTAATGGGTAACGAAGTAGGTGCCATTTTCCTTCAGCCTAACTGGCATGGCCAAGGCGCAGGAAAGCATTTATAGATAAAGCTCAAAAGCTGCACGGAGATCTTGACATCGAAGTATTTAAAGAAACGCTATTGGACGAATTTTATGTTCAATAGGGTTTTGGGTCACTTGAAGAAAAACTGCATTAACCCATGAGTCAGAAGACACTCCGTTTAAAATTCACAGCTAGCCCGTAGCACTACAAAGGATAACCATGAGTGATATCAAGTTCACCCAAGAGGAAACAGACCGGATAGTTGCCAAGGTAAAATCCTATTTTTCTGAAGAGCTGGAGCAGGAAATTGGCGGCTTTGAAGCTGAATTTTTGATCGATTTTTTCGCTAAGGAAATTGGTCCCTTTTTCTACAACCGCGGCCTTTTGGATGCTCATACCCTGTTTATACAGAAATCGGAAGAACTGGGTTATCAGATAGAAGAGCTGGAGCAGCCTACCCGTTAAGTCATAGTTAAGCCATAGTTAAGCCATAGTTAAGGAATAGAATCTTTCGCACATTCTAGCCACCCCCTATCGCGGCCCGAATACCTTATACTGCCCGCTAAGTTACCCACCTGACTGTTGAGAACCCTGAATGGAAATCACCAAAAGCAAGCACTTTACAGCCGACCGCGCCTGGGGTGCCAAGACCATTGCCACTATGAACGGCATCACAACACGCTTGCATTGGACCGATACCCCTTATCAATGGCACATCAACGACGGTGAGGAGGTGTTTGTCGTGCTGGACGGTAGTGTCAAGATGCTCTACCGACAGAACGGGCAGGAACAGGCCGAAATACTGGAGGCCGGTGATATCTTTTTTGCCTCCATAGGTACCGAGCATGTGGCCCACCCTATTGGTGAAGCCCGAATACTGGTGGTTGAAAAAGCGGGTAGCGTCTAAAAGCGGTCCCGGTAAAGCATTTGTGTAGCGCTATATCATCCTGTTAGCCACGATCAGTAGACAGTATAAAGTCCGGCACCATGGTGGTAATCGCTGGCACGCAGCCTTACTTAAGGCAAGGGATGAAACCAACGAAGGCTAGCATTCCTGCCGTAAAAAGATTCTGTCGAAAGCTATCCAGTGGCCTTGTTGATAGTATCTATAATAAAGACTGGCTCAGCCGTGCTGACTAACTGGCTACCGAACACAGCTCAGTTTCAGGAGTTATAATGAAACCGCATGGTGACTACAGAATAACGCTCGCTGGCGACATCCTTCATGTATTTCCAGCTGGAGGGTTCAATGCGCAAGGCATAATAGAACTTCATAAAGCGATCACTTTAGTCGCACCTAAAAATAATCCCTGGGCACTTTTTGAACACCCTTACAACAATGCCGGCTTAACCCCTGACGCTATAATCGCAATCATTCACTCCTATCAAAACCTGGAAGCATCTGGCTGTATCGCTGTTGCTTTAGAACTTTCTTCCACTTGGCAACGTGTCTTTCAACAATCGGTCATAGATAAAATCCGCATTCCCGTCTATCTTGACAGCGACCCTGAAAACCTTGAGACCCGACTAAGACAAACGCTCGATGGCAATTGAAGTACAAACGTTCATCGGCGTAATGTATTCGTTTTAACCTCTTTTCTTATTACTGAACTTCTTCCGCTCATAAGACCACCTCCTACCAGGACAGGCGACATATTGATTGGGCTTCATAAGAATATGGAACTACTCTCTTTAGGGTATCTTTTTTAGGCACAACCAATGAACTCATATCACATCATCGATGTTTCCCAATGGATGGATGACTTTATTTTCCCGGGCAATCCTGCTTTTTCATTAACGGGGCCGTTTAATCGAGTTTCCGGGTCCAATCCTGAATTTGTTTATGACTTTACTTCCTGTTCGCAAAGCGGAACACATATACAGGGGCCTCATTATTTTCTGGAGTCAGGCGCGAAGATTGATGCCTTTCCTATCGATACCTTTGAAGGTAACGCTATCGTTGTCGACCTGAACAAGCGCGGAGTGGATACCACTGCTGTAGATTTTCGTGATTTATTGCAAGGTAGCGATACTTCGGCAAGTATCCTTATTATGCGCACAGGCAATATGGATGAGATTATTCGCACAGGAAGGGTGGATGATTCGAACTGCCCAGGAATTTCACTCGACGCTGCCCGCTACCTCGTCGAAGAATGTCAGTTCAAGATGCTCGCCATCGACTCCATCGGGTTTGAATCCCGGGTGACCAAAAACTATGAGGTCAACGTATACCTTTGCTCTCAAGGGATTCTTCTGCTCGAAGGCCTCGTCAACCTGGCTGCCATTTCGCACCAGAATGTGTTTCTGGAGGCGTTTCCGCTAAAACTGAGAGGCGTCGAAGGTACCCCTTGCAGGGCTATTGTCAAAGAAATGATTGAAAACCCATCATAAAACGCGGGTATTCCCTATGCCAATTGCACATTGTTTTATTCCCCAGAATCTAACACCCGGTGACGACGACATCGTTCAACTTTGGGCCAAGGAATCGGGTCAATCATCGGCGCACATGACGATCAACGTTATACATCGAAGCCAGCAACTGGGGCATCCTTATCCCGTGATGGTCACTCTGCTGTTGCCCTCCCTATGGTCTTCAGACGCCATCTCTTCATTGCAACGGGGCTTGGCAAAGGCTCTGTCACAGCACTACGGGTTATCCATAGACGACATCCATATTGTGACCCAGATTGTCGCATCAGGAATGGTGGTCGAGTCGGGTCAGGAACAGCACTGGTAGCGATTGAACCGTTACCAAGCCTGTTACGATGACGGGTAAAAACCCTTTAGCGTCACTCTAACTATACTCTGTTTATGCAAAGCTTCGTTCGGGTGACAACAACCACCATGAATCATCTACAAACAGCTTATGTTCTGGGCCTTTTCCTGCTTTTCAGCACGCCACTCTACGCCCAAACCTGCGCCAATAGCAGCGACTGCGAACCGGGAGAAGCTTGCGTTGCCGATACCGAAAATCAAACTACTATCGAAGAGTGTTCTCTCTTCTTTTTTTGCGAGACTTTCACCATGACACCGTTGGTGTGCCAGGAATCAGCGCAACCGGCACCCGAGCCAGACAGGAATGAGATCGTCATCGCCTGCATTAATGATATTGCGGTTGTCAGAGGGTTGTGCAGCCTGCTTCGTTACTACCTTGAGCCGGATACCGTTGCTCAACTCTGGCAGGAGTTAGCCGACACCTGGGTATACGGCCGCCGAACTATTGAGCAATAAAACAAGCCGTAAAAACAGCACGCTTAAACGGCAAAAATAGAGGACGATAGCAACCGGGCTATCGTCCTCTTTCACTTTCTTTCCTCGCTACCGATTCTCCAATCGGCTGTAATCGATCACCCCACCCTCAACGGGATAGAGTTCACGATAAGCGCGCTGGTAGGGATCAGTCAATGACCAGAAGTTGGCTTCCGTACGACGCACACCGTAACGGTCAAGCAACAACTCATAATCCTGCTCGGATTGCATCGACGATAGCTGCTGGACAAAGTCGTTCAACTGGGTGCGATCAACCTGATAAAAGGCGTTGGGATAACTGCCAATAAATCCGGGGATCACATCCAGGGTGTCCTCATCGGGCTTGCGCTTACCCATCTCATTAAACATGGAGGTGATATTCAGGTGGGCATTGTTTCGCACCAGCGTCAGGAATTGAGGTTCTGCCTGCGAGGTTATTTTCAGATAGAGAGTCTGGGGCAACAGGGTTACCGGTCCGCCCTGTAAGTGACTGAGCGGTTGCAGCGCATTACGAATGGCCGCGTCCTCGATCGATTCCAGACGATGACGCTGGGGCAAGACCGCCGAGAGCCGCTCACTCAGCAATGCATAGAGTTCGCTTTTTTGATTATCGGTCTGGTAGTCGATATCCGGGTTCCAGTCCTGCTCAAAGTTAGGCAGGGTCATATACTTTATGACCTCGTCTTCCGCACCGCGATACCAGTAATTGCGTTCTCTATTGCGCGCCTCTTTCGGTAACAGCATAAGGAAGTTGGCCTCCCCTTCCATACGCAAAAAGTCCATATAGAGCCGGGTCAACAACTGGTGACCGGTATTGCCATACACGTCATAACCGGTCACCAGCAGGTAATGGATACGCTCCAACAGCTCGTAGCCAATTACCCAGGCGGTTTTGGGTTCCTGTCCAAGCAAGCCTTTTTCCACCGTGGCACTGTCGTTATGACGGTAGACCGTCAGGGCGGCATTGTCGTTGCCGCCATTACCGTTCCAGATCAGATCCAGCCCCAGACTTCTGCCGTTCATCTGCTGCGACAAGAACAGATCTTTTTCGGACAGCAACGCCTTTTGCTGGCGCGAATACCGCAACCAATGGGTCATGGGTGAATAGATATTGTTGCTTGCGGCGGGCATATCCATCCGTTGGCTTCGATTGGCCAGCATGGTTACGGCAGTTTCGTAATCGGGCACATCGGGGTCGACAAAAAACACCCAAAAATGATCATTAATCACATTAAGCGCTACCTGCCCTCGGCACACCGGGCCTTTAATAAACCCATTGATGGTAAAACGCGCTTCATCCAGCATAAATTTGTAACGCGCCCGAACCGGTAAGTCCTTGAAGGTCAGGAACGGGTTGGAAGCCTCGGCATCCTCATAGCCGGGTAGTGTGTTAACACTATAAGGCTCATCAAAAAACAGAGACTGCCAACGGGCCATGCGAGACTGATCGAGTCGATAGGGCATATGGGTTTTGGCGACGACGGTTTCGGTATGCTCCACCAGACGGTAGTAAACCCGTTGCACCCCGGGGTCACCATAGGGGCGCCGGGTGGCAATACGGTCAACCGGTTGACCCGGAGGCGTTTTGGATCGGACCAGCTGGAAGAACACCCGGTTGTTCAATTCAGGAAAATAGAGGTGGGCCAGAAACAGATGTTCGTAAATATAACGGGAGACCAGTTGCGCCTTGCGCGAATCCGCATTAAGGAAAGCTTCCCAATGCTGCACTCTGGCGATCAGTTTTTCGTCCAATGCTGCACGAGGCGTGTGCATGGCGCCCTGCTCCAGCCAGCGTAATAAAATATTTTGCTCATGGGCCGGCAATGCGGGTAAGGCATAGGGCATGCCCCACAATGGGTGATCGTCGGCAAAGCGGCTAAATTGCCCTGCTGTGGTACAGGACTGTTTGCGATCGAGTGACAGGTCAAAGGTCTCTGGCAGCAGTTTTTGTTGTGGCAACGGGTGTTGTTGTTTGAGCTGCAAGATGCGATACATCACGCTGGCATCGCGATTGGCCTGCGGACTGTTTTCATATTCGTTTAATACCGGGAAAAAGCCTTTTTGCCGCCATTCAGCGGTGCTCTGGGCATCTTCGTTCAGGCGAGACATGGGGGCCGCCTTAAGGCGCAAGGAGTTGTAAACTTTACTGCTGGAAGCGCCGCGATCGATGCCCTCGGTAGAGGTAAGCTTGAGCTGGCAAGGGGCATCGTAACAGGCATGGCAGACCACGCAGCGTTGCTCCAGCACCGGTTTTACTTCACTCCAGTAATCGATCTGGTCAGGCGGCAATTCAACCAGGGTACGCTCACGGGGCTCCGAAACGCCGTACCGCTGTTCCAGAGTCATGGCGCCAAAACCGGCACAACCGCTGATCACGACAATCAATCCAAATACAATTCCACGATTCACTTTCATAGAGATCCCAATAATAATTCGCAGCCAGGGTATGACTCAGGGGTTATCAATCCATTGTTCTATGTCAGGCTCGAGAAAAAGCGGATCGAGCACTTCCTGGGCCCAGTCGTGTTGTGTCGCCAACCCTCGAGCCATGCGCACCGCCACGACTTGCACCACGGGTTCCGTGCTCCACACCGCACGCCCCAGACAGCGCCAGTGGTCGGGTTGCACGCGCTTTGGGTGAGTTAACTGTTCGTGGCAGGTATCGCACAGCAGGAGGCAACGCTCAAATTCTGGCTCAACAGGTACCGGGGAGACCTCAAAGGTTTGCAGTTTCACGCCGGATGCTTCGCAGAGTTCGCAGCAGGAGCGTGCCCGGCGCGCCAGGTCTTTACCCAATAACGACAGGGCTTGCTCACGAGCACGGTGTTGATCCAGTCCTTTGGCCATGGTGCGTGTCCTTGTCTTGATAACGAATGGGTTGTCATGGTGGTTGAAAGGGAACGGGTGTTCAGGCTTCAACCAGGAAGATTGCGTCAGATTATACCGGCTCAGCATATAAAAAACTGCACCTTCAATCACTGCCAGAGATTCCTGATGATCGCCCTCATTGATGTTGTTTGCTGCCTCTTGTGCTTGGCTCAGGGCCGCACTAGAGTAATTGCATAACCCCGAGGACACACAGGCAAGGATCCTATGCAGCTCAGCCCTTTTGCTCCCTCATGGCCGTTCACCAGTGGTCATGTGCAATCCCTGATGGCCAGTATGCCGCTGCGTCGACCGCTGGAAAAATGGCGGGCTAGAGAGTTGCTGGAGCGTAGCCAGGAGATGATTTTTAACTGTGGCGATGGCGTGCGCCTGCATGGTGAGTACAGTCCACAAACCAGAGCATCGGGCAAACTGGTGGTATTGATTCATGGCTGGGAGGGCTGCAGCGAATCCCTGTACCTGTTATCCGCTGCGGGTCATCTTTATGACCAGGGTTTTGACGTATTACGTCTGCATTTGCGCGACCACGGCCCCAGCCATCACCTGAATCGAGAGCTGTTTAACTCTTCCCGAGACGCCGAAGTGGCCGGTGCCATGCACGACATCCAACGCTGCCTGAAGCCGGAACAACTGATGTTGGCAGGGTTCTCGCTAGGGGGGAATTTCGCCTTGCGGGTAGCCTTGCGTGCTCCCGAATACGATATTGCGCTGCATAAGGTGGTGGCAATCTGCCCCGTACTCTACCCACCGGCAACCATGGATTCGCTGGAAGATGGCTGGTCGTTGTACCACGATTACTTTGTCAAAAAATGGAAACGCTCGTTAAAAACCAAACTGGATCATTTCCCCGAATTGGGTTACGAGGATATCCTGTTAAAAATGCGGTCCTTGCGTGAAATGACCGAATATTTTGTGCTAAACCATACCGACTTTGACGATACCGGGCGCTACCTGGAAAGCTATTCGATCATCGGCCAGCGCATGACCAGACTACAGGTCCCCGCCCTGCTGATCGCCGCCGAAGACGATCCGGTCATTCTGGCCGACAATCTGGAGCAATTGGCTGAATCACCGCATCTTAATGTCAAACTGCTTCCCCACGGCGGTCATTGCGGCTTTATCAAGAACTGGTCACTGCGCAGTTGGGCGAACGATGCCCTGACCGAATATTTTATCGATTAGCCAATCCATGGTATTCGAATTAAAAGCACTCATGACAGGCAAAACCGCCCGCTAGATCACACCCGCAGCTTTCAATGAAGCCAGGGCTTCCCCGTCGACGCCAAGAAGCTCACCCAGCACCTGCTGGTTGTGACTGCCCAGTTCGGGGCCCGGCCACTGGGTTTGCCCCGGCGTCGATGCCAGTTTGGGTACCAGGGCGGGAATCTCCAGCGGCTTGCCGTTAATCTCGACTCGCTCAAACATTTCCCGCGCCCGGTATTGAGGATCCTTCATCATATCTTCAACATTGTAAATCGGCCCCGAAGGCACTCGAGCCTGTTCCAAAATAGCCAGCACTTCGGAGCTGCTGTGATTGCCGGTCCATTGCGCTAGCAGTTCATCAATCTCCTGCTCGTGGCGCACCCGCCCGGCATTATCGGCTAACCTGGGATCCTCGGCGAGATCCTGGCGGTCGACCGCGGCCATCAGGCGAGCAAAAATCGAATCTCCATTACCACCGATCACGACGTATTTATCGTCCCTGCAACGATAGGTATTGGTCGGCACGATGCCGGTGACGGTGGTGCCGGAAGGCTCTCGTACCACACCGGCTCCGCTAAATTCGGGAATCACACCTTCCATCATATTGAACATGGCTTCATAGAGCGCGACGTCGACCACCTGGCCGGCACCTCCGGGCTGTTGTCGTTGCAACAGCGCCAGCACAATACCAAAGGCGGCATGCAGGCCTGCCAGTGAATCCCCCAGGCTTAAATTCGGCCGCACCGGCGCCTGATCGGGAAACCCGTTAACGTGTCGAAAACCGCTAAAACCTTCGCAAACCGAAGCAAAACCGGGCTTTCTGGCCATGGGACCATCCTGCCCATAGCCGGAAATACGGGTATAGATCAGTTCAGGGTGTTGTTGTTTGAATGCCTCGGGTCCCAGTGCCCAGTTTTCCATGGTGCCCGGGCGGAAGTTTTCGATCAGCACATCGGATTTGAGAATCAGCTCGCGAACCAGTTCACGTCCCCGCACACTCTTTAGGTCGAGTGTGATGCACTTCTTGTTACGAGCCAGACTTCGCCACCAAAGCGATGTACCCTCATCCAATACTCGCCACTTGCGCAGGGGATCGCCTTGGCCGGGAGGTTCGACTTTGATCACCTCGGCGCCAAAATAGCCCAGTAACGTAGCGGCAAACGGGCCCGCCAGTAATTGGCCCAGTTCCAGTACGCGGACACCGGCCAGGGGTTTGGGGTTTTGTGACTTCGATTCACTCATGCTGATTCCTCCTGATGGGTCTCAGCATAACAAAGGGACTGTCGAATGGCCCTATGGAAAGACCCAAGTAGAGAGACGAATTAAGCTCACAAAAGTATTATTGTGATGACATCAGCGCTTCAGTTATGCTGCAGCTTACTCCCCGGTAAAGGAACCACCTCTTGAAGGGTATTTTTTATCTCAGCGCCGTATTGATCACCTATGGATCGCTTTACCCCTTCAATTTTACCGGCCTGGAGGACCACCAGCTGTGGCACGAGCTGATGCGAGGCTGGAACGGTCGCAGCCACATTGGCGATATCCTGGGCAATATCATCCTCTTTATCCCCTACGGCTACTTCGGCATGTTCAGCTTTCGCCGCCACACCATTGCCAAAGTGCTGGTGAGTGGCATCCTTCTGGCGCTGGTGCTGCAAATGTTTCAGGTTTACCTGCCCAGCCGCGACGCCAATATTCGCGATGTCTGGTGGAATTTGCTCGGTACCGGGGTGGGTGTGGTGGGCGCCCTGATCCCCTTCTTGCGCGCCGACCGGCTACTGGCCCGTCACCAGCAACTGGAAGTTTTCCCCCTGATCGTTGCTGCAAGCTGGCTCGGGTATCGACTGATGCCCTTTGTACCCTCGATTGACTGGCAACAGATCAAAAACAGCCTCAAACCCCTGCTGTTAAATCCACAGCTGAGTGTTACCAATGTGTTCCACGATACGGTTGCCTGGCTGGTAATCGCCTTGATCTGGCAAACTCTGAAGCCTCCCCGCTGGCCTAACCGGTTGCTCTGGCTGGCAGTGCCGGTGTTGTTTGCCCTGGAGGTGCTGATCATCTACAACAGCCTCAGCCTGTCCAATGTTGTCGGCGTAATGCTGGCAGCGGCAATCTGGCTGTGCTGGATGCAACATTACCCGGACCGTACCCGTTGGGTGTTCCTGCTACTGGTCGCGATGTTGGCGATCAATGCCCTGGCCCCCTTCGAGCTGCGCAGCTCTGCGACAGAATTCCACTGGATTCCGTTCTATGGCTTCCTCGGGGGGGCCATGATGTTGAATACCGCGGTAATCTTCGAGAAGTTTTTCCTGTTCGGTGCTGCCCTCTGGTTGCTGTTGCAGCTTGGAGTCAGGTTACCGGTGGCCACGGTTATCATGGTGGTGATCACCTTCGCGATTGAGATGGCGCAACTGGTATTTGACCATCACCTGGCGGAAGTGACCGACCCCATACTGGTGGTCCTGATCGGGATGTTGTGTCACACCTTGCAGCAATTGCGATCACAACAACTGAACGCGACAGCCACCGGTTAAGCGAGCACTCGCTTACGCTGTTCCTCATAGCCCATCGATAGAATAAAAGGGTCCTGGTGCTGTCGAGCGATAAAGTCGGCCTTACTCGCCATGCCTTCCCAGCCCAATTGCACCAGCTGTTGAGCCACACTTCCCCCGAGTGTGGTGCCCGGGCCGGTGATGATCAAACGGTCCGGGGCAAACTCTTTCACCGCCACTTCGATGGCCCGGGAAAAATCATAGGGGGCGACCACTTGATGCCCCAGAGTGTAGTTGTACAACGCCCCGACTTCGGTGCTGTAGGGTTGCCAGATGGCACCACGGCCATCGACCAGCGGCACTGCCGGTGTACCGATCAAGTCGGGCGACAGCTGCTGACGGGCTTGTTCCGATACGCTCTTTAACAGCGGCGTATGGAAAGCGGCATGGTTGTAGAGCCGCATGGGAAAGCGATCCTGCAGAGGAGGCAAACGCTGCTCCAGCAACTTCAAGGCCGACTCGTTGCCACCTAACACACAGTAACCTCCCAGCTTGATCGACAAATAGAGTTCACAACCCGGCTCGGCATTAATGCTGGCGATGGCCTCATCGAGCCGCTGGCAGAGCTGGGTATCGATCTGCCACTGCTCATCCACCAGCGGGTAAAGTATCTGGCCACCAATCACGCCATCGACCATCATCGAACCCATGGTATTGATCAGCTCGATCGCCGGCGCTGGCGCCAGGGCACCGGCGCAGGCCATGGCAATGTACCAGCCCATCGAATTGCCGGTAACGGCAACCACCTCGTAGCGTTCAGGGTCGATCGACAGGTAATCGGCATAGGCACAGGCATAAATCAGCGCCGAGGCATTCTCACCACCACTGTGCTGTTTGAGTGAGTAGCGCGGCATGGCATCCAGCTCGGCAACCGGCGTTTGCCCGACCGAGTCCCGGTACTGGTCAATGCCTTCGATCAGTTCGGATTTATCCTGGTGCCATCGTTTCAGATAACCCAGCTCTTCCTTGTTGTAGGTGCCACGCCCGGGACAAACAACAACGACGCGTTGCTTCATTCAGCTAACCTCCCTGTTCACTGTATTGCATTCCACCAGCGCCAGTGCCGCTTCGACGATGCCCTCGGCACTGGGCAAGCCAGAGGTAGCGGCTGCCGCCAGGGGGATAAAGCAATCGTTGCCGGTCAGGCGGGAACAGCGGGGGGGATGTTCGAGTTGTTCGTGCACCAGAGTGACCAGTGCCTCGCTGATCGACCCGGTCTCACGGCATTCGTCAACGATCAGCAGATTGTCGCAGGGCGCAATCACTTCGGCCAGGGCCTCGGCATTCAGGGGCGCCAACCAGCGCAGGTCGATGATCCGCAGATCGACACCGCGGTCGCGTAATTGTTTTTCCGCTTGCCGAGACAAGTAATAGCCATTGCCGTAAGTCAGGATGCAGAGCTGGGTGCCATCGCCCTCGACAGCAAATTCACCTACGGCGATCTCGGCAGAGTCCTCGTCGGGGATATAGGCATGGCTCCACAAGCCATCCCCCTCGACATGCAAGTCACGGGTCATATAAAGGGCAATGGGCTCGATAAACACCACGACCCGCTGCTGTTCGGCGGCAAACGCCACCGCGCTGCGCATCATCGCCATGGCATCCTTTCCGTTCGAGGGGCAAGCGATCACTAACCCGGGAATATCCCGAAAAACGGCGAGAGAGTTATCGTTGTGGAAATGACCACCAAAGCCCTTCTGGTAGCCCAGACCGGCGATACGAATCACCATGGGATTGCTGTACTGGCCATTGGAGAAAAACGGCAATGTGGCCGCTTCACCACGAATCTGGTCCTCGGCGTTGTGCACATAGGCCAGGAACTGAATCTCAGGGATGGGCAGAAAACCATTGTGAGCCATACCAATGGCGAGCCCGAGGATACTCTGCTCATCGAGCAAGGTATTAATCACCCGGGAGGGACCAAACTTTTGCAACAGACCGCTGGTGACATGGTAAACCCCTCCTTTGGCGCCCACATCTTCGCCGCAAATCACGATATTGTCGCGCTGGGCCATCAGTTCGGCCAATGTCCAGTTGATCAGCTTTCCCATAGGTTGGGGTTTGGCCATCATGGTTGCATCACGGCGAAACAATTCGCTACGACGCTGATCGGTTATCCCGGCAGCCCTGGGACCGGATGGACGCCTGGGCGCCAGAGACGCAATCACCTGCTCCGGAGTGGTTAATTTGGGGCGTTTGATAGCACGCTCGCCAACCTGCTCGATCCGCGCCTTAAGCCCTTCATAGATGTCCAGTAACTGATCGGAGCGCAGTATGCCCTCTTCGACCAGGCGACCGGCGCTGTAGAGCAAAGGGTCCTGGGCTTCGTTGTCCTCAATCTCGCGACGACTGCGGTAGGCGATCTCCGCATCGGAGCCGGCGTGCCCCATCAGGCGCACGGTGCGCATATGCAGAAACACCGGTTCCCGACGATGTCTGGCTATCTGCGCCGCCTCGGACGCGACCTGATAGGTATCGAGCAGATCCAAACCATCGCAATAGCGATAATGCAATCCGGCACGCTGGCCAAAGTTTGCCTGTATCCAACCGCTCGGAGTTGGAGTCGAGATACCGATGCCATTATCCTCACAGAGCAACACCAGCGGCAATGGCGATCCCTGATAGGCCGCCCAGGCGGCGGCGTTGATCGCCCCTTGTGCCGTGGAGTGATTGGCCGAGGCATCACCAAAGTTACAGATCACCAGGCTGTCTGAGGGCATCACTGCACCTTCACCCAGCCTTGAACTTAAGGGGATGCTAAACGCAGCACCTACCGCTTTGGGCAGGTGAGACGCGATCGTACTGGTCTGGGGCGGTATAAACAGCGACTTGCTGCCCAGCACCTTATGACGCCCCCCGGAGATAGGGTCGTCGCTGGAGGCCGCAAAAGAAAGCAGCATGTCATAGAGCGGGGTCTGGCCAGGAATCTGCTTGCTGCGCTCGATCATAAAGGCACCGCTACGATAATGCAGAAACGCCATATCGGTGCTTCTCAGGGCCTTCGCGACCGCCGCATTGCCCTCGTGCCCGGAACTACCGATGGTGTAAAAACTCTCCCCCCGTGACTGCAACACCCGCGAATGCAGATCGAGTAAGCGGCTCATCAACTGGCTTTCGAACAGATCCACGAGATCTTCCCGCGTCAGTGCCGTTTGCGCCAATCTGAGCGACGAAGATGGCTCGGGAAACTCGCCCCGGCTCAGGGCCTGTTTAAAATTGTCCTCGACCACTATGGCTCGATTTTGCATTGCAACGCCCCTTTGCCTGATCGGTTAGCTGTTTAAAGTTTTATGCCTGCCGAGGCGTTAACCGAAGGCCTGGATGCCGGTCTGAGCTCGGCCGAGTATCAGGGCATGAATGTCATGGGTACCTTCGTAGGTGTTAACCGCCTCAAGATTCATGACATGACGGATCACATGGTATTCATCGGAGATACCATTACCACCATGCATATCCCGGGCGACCCGGGCAATATCGAGGGCCTTGCCGCAGGAGTTACGTTTGAGCAATGAGATGGTTTCGGGTGCCAATGAGCCTGCATCCATCAGGCGTCCAGCCTGCAAACAGCCCAGCAATCCCAGGCTGATTTCGGTTTGCATATCGGCCAGTTTCTTCTGGATCAGCTGGTTAGCGGCCAGTGGACGATTAAACTGAATGCGCTCCAGGGTGTACTGGCGCGCCGCGTGCCAGCAAAACTCGGCCGCTCCCAGCGCGCCCCAGGAGATACCGTAGCGGGCCTTGTTAAGGCAGCCAAAAGGCCCCTTTAAACCGCGCACATTGGGCAGTAAATTATCTTCCGGCACCAGCACATCTTCCATCACAATCTCGCCGGTAATCGACGCTCGCAGGGAAAACTTGCCTTCAATCTTGGGGGTGCTCAGGCCTTCCATACCCCGCTCGAGAATAAAGCCTCGTATTTCGCCATCGAGTTTGGCCCAGACCACCATGACATCGGCGATCGGCGAGTTGGTGATCCACATCTTGGCGCCTTTGAGCAGATAGCCATCGGCGACCTTTTCCGCCCGGGTTTTCATGCCGCCCGGATCGCTACCGACATCGGGCTCGGTCAAGCCGAAACAACCAACCCATTCCCCGCTGGCCAGTTTGGGCAGATATTTACGGCGCTGCTCTTCACTGCCGTAAGCGTGAATCGGGTGCATAACCAGAGATGATTGCACGCTCATAGCGGAGCGATAACCACTGTCGACCCGCTCAACTTCACGCGCCACCAGCCCATAACAGACATAGCTGACGCCGGCACAACCATAGTCTTCGGGCAGGGTCGAACCCAGCAGGCCCAGCTCACCCAGCTCGTTCATGATCTCGCGGTGAAAATGCTCCTCACGATTGGCTTGCTGGACCCGAGACATCAGTTTGTCCTGGGCATAGTCATGAGCGCTGTCACGCACCATGCGTTCCTCTTCGCTCAAAAGGGCGTCCATTTCCAGCGGGTCAGTCCAATTAAAGGCGGGGCGGCTCATGGCGTTTCTCCTAGGTATTCGAAAAAGAGGGCAAGGGTGCCCGATCATTGTTGAATAGGGTAATTCAGGCTAAACCAAAGCAATAATATTCTTTATCTGTATCTGATATAGTTTTTACCTATGGATTTACGAGCTCTTCGTTATTTTGTGGCAGTGTATGAATGCGGCAGCATCAGTGCGGCAGCGCGGCGCTGTTATATTGCCCAGCCGTCGATATCTGCGGCCATCGCCCAGCTCGAGTCGAGCCTCAATGGTCCGCTGTTTTCACGCCACGCCAAGGGCGTCCAGGCGACGGACGCGGGTGAGCGCCTGTACCCGCTGGCCAACCGTTTGCTGGGCGATGCCCATGCCATCGAAGGGCTGTTTAACCAGTCCCGTGAGCGTTTCCCTTACCGGCTGGGGCTGATTCGATCGCTGGGCGCCGAGCGGGTCAGCCAGCTATTAAAGGATTTGAACAACAGCGTGCAGGGACTGGAGCTGACTCTGGTACAGCCTGAGCAACCCTGCGATGCCCGTATCATCACCAGTGCGTACCTGCAAAGTAATGAGCATTTCCAGCCGCTATGGCGAGATCGTTACTTTCTGGCCCTACCCGCCGGCCACCCGTTAACCCTTAAAACCGAGTTGCACCTTGGCGATCTTGCCGATATCGATTTTATTTATCGAGCACCTTGTGAAGCGGTTAGCGCCCTGGATGAAAGCCTGTCCAGCCAGGGCATACGCTTGCAGGTGCGGGCTCGTATTCAAACCGTAGAATACGCCCTGGCCCTGGTAGGCGCCGGGGTCGGCGCCGCGCTGATTCCGGAGATTCCACAGCTGCTGCACCGGGATGATTTGATGCTGCGCGAGATCGCCGATATTGATCTTGGTCGTACCATCGGCCTGGGCTGGAACAAGCAAGCCGGTGCGAACGACGCGACCAACGCCATCATCCGTATTTGCCAACAACAATGGCGCACATCCCGGCCCAGATAAGCCGTTAAATGATCTTTGTCAGCGTTCCGTCATACGACAGCTTCTATACTAAGGCTCAAAATAGGATTCATAGATCATGCTACCGGTTTAGGTGGCCGCCTATTTCTGTAGGCATCAATTACGGAAGTTGATTTGAAAAAAAGCATCATTGCCCTGCTCACCGCTATGCTCGGGAGTCTGCGAGATCTTGCCCCGATCATCGCGGTTATTCTGTTTTTCCAATTTGGTGTCTTGCAACAGCCTCTACCCCATGTACTGGATCTGGTATTAGGCCTGGTATTTGTGGTGTTGGGGCTGACCTTCTTTATCTTTGGCCTGGAGATGGGGTTATTTCCCATTGGTGAAACCCTGGCCCACGCCTTCGCCCGCAAGGGTAGCGTTGCCTGGTTGCTGTTATTCGCTTTCGCGCTGGGCTTCGGCACCACCATTGCCGAACCGGCCCTGATTGCGGTCGCCAGCGAGGCCGCGACTATTGCTGCCGACGCGGGAGTGATCGCCGCCACCGACAATTCCATGAGCGGCTACGCTGACGGACTACGCTTGACCGTCGCCTTATCGGTGGGCCTGGCCATAGTGATTGGTGTACTGAGAATCCTGATGGGCTGGCCCATCCACTGGCTGATCATCGGGGGCTATATCATGGTGGTCATTATGACCTTCTTCGCTCCTCGTGAGATCATAGGTATTGCCTACGATTCCGGCGGCGTGACCACCTCGACCATTACGGTTCCTCTGGTGACGGCTCTTGGTGTTGGCCTGGCCTCATCCATCAAGGGTCGTAATCCGATGATTGATGGCTTTGGCCTGATTGCCTTTGCCTCATTGACCCCGATGATATTTGTAATGGGCTACGGCATGGTGATCAGCCAATGAATCTGCTACAGGAAATTTTCACCACCTTACTGGCCACACTGGGGGATGTTATCCCCATTGCCACCATCATTTTCGGCTTTCAATATCTGGTACTGCGCAAACCCGTGCCCAATTTAAAGCGGGTCCTGATCGGTTTTGCCTACGTTGTGGTCGGTCTGTCGCTGTTTTTGATGGGGCTGGAACGAGCCCTGTTTCCGCTGGGACGCTTGATGGCCGAGCAGCTAACCCGCCCCGAATTTGTCTACCAGGGCTTTGCCGCTATCCCCACAGAGGTGCTCTGGGAACAGTACTACTGGGTCTACCTGTTTGCCTTTGCCATTGGTTTTAGCACCACTATTGCCGAACCCTCTCTTATCGCCGTGGCCATTAAGGCCAGCGAGGTATCCGGCGGTGCCATCAGTACCTGGGGCTTAAGAATCGCCGTGGCTATCGGGGTTGCTGTGGGTATTTCCCTGGGCTGCTATCGCATCGTCACGGGCCTGCCGATCCACTATTTTATCATTGCAGGCTATATTCTAGTGGTCATCCAGACCTCGTTTGCGCCGCGTATGATCGTTCCCCTGGCCTATGATTCCGGCGGGGTCACCACCTCAACCGTAACCGTGCCTCTGGTAACGGCCCTGGGGCTTGGTCTGGCAGAAACGGTTCCGGGTCGCAGCGTATTGATTGATGGCTTTGGCCTGATCGCCTTTGCCAGCCTGTTCCCGATAATGAGTGTGATGGGCTATGCCCAACTCGCTGAAATAAAAGCCCGAAGAAAGCACAACAAACAAGCCAGGCAAAACCCAAAGACAGCCCAACAAGCGACTGACGTAAATACGGAGATTGACAACAATGCACTTTAAATTGCTGCTGACCTTTGTCGAGGACAGCAAAACGGATGAGGTTGTTGAAGCCGCTCGAGAAGCTGGCGCGACCGGTTCAACCGTCATCAACAACGCCCGCGGCGAAGGCATTCAGAAAAGCCAGACCTTCCTGGGTCTGACCCTGGAAACCCAGCGCGACATCGTCATGTTTCTGGTCGAGGAACACCTGAGCCGGCACATTCTTGAAACCATATCGAAGGTCGGTGAATTTGACACCTCTCCTGGCAGCGGGATCGCCATTCAGCTGGACGTTGAGGATGCCGTAGGGGTCGCCCATCAGGCAACCGAATTGGCAGAAAAAGTGGAGCAAGAGCTATGACCGTAAAGAAATTAATCCAAGTCAAAGAGGTGATGAAAGGCCAATTCGTCGAAATGGACGGTTTAATGACCGTTGACAGCGCCATTCAAGCCCTGGTGAAAGAAGACGCCCACACGCTGATCATAAAAAAGCGACACGAGCACGACGAATACGGTATTGTGGTGCTGGCTGACATCGCCAAAAAAGTACTGGCCAATGATCGCTCGCCCGAAAGAGTGAATTTATATGAGATCATGACCAAACCCGTACTCAGCGTATCCCCTGAAATGGATATTCGCTATTGTGCTCGTCTGTTTGACCAATTTGGCCTGTCTTCGACACCGGTACTGGACCACGGCAAGGTCGTGGGGGTGATCACGTACGAAGAGATCGTGCTGCATGGACTGGTTGCTCTCGCGCGCGACTAGATTGGCGTTTCAAATCGTTGCTTATTGCCAATAGGCATAAATAAGCCTATTGTTTTGCGAAGTTCGTAGGGATATGAAGTATGAGTAATAACGAGAACCCGGATCTTTTCTGGGACCTCAGCGCGATTTCCAATAAGCAACTGGCCTCAAACTTTTTCAAAAAGGTGTCCAGCGCTTTTTGTGTCTATAGCCCGTCCGTAGAAAAAATTTATTCTAACTTTGAAGTTATTTTACCTCGGGATAATAACAGCGGCCTGATCGTGCTTCCCAACCCCTATGCGTTTCACGACATGTTCAGCTTTATTAATACCGCCTCCATTAAAAAGACCGGCATTATGCTACACCCGGGTGAAAGCTTTGGTCATCAGGGCGGACTTTTCCTTTCGTTGCCCATGCGCGGCAACAAGCGCTCCAAGATGCTGGAGTTTATGCACGGCATAAACCTGATCAATAACACGTACAAGGCAAAATCCGAGGGCAAGAAGCTGTTCTTGCCTGTACTGATGAACGGTGATTTGCGGGAGTTTAAAGCCGCCCATCCTTACCTGCACCTACACCGAATCGATGTTACCGAGCTGGCCAACCTGTCGGAATTCGAACGACAGGATATTCAGGATTCAATCTACCATCGCTTCAAACAGATCGACAAACTGCTCTCTACGCCCACAGCGTAATCGAATAGATTTCAGGCTATAATGCCCCCTGACATCAAGCTTCACGGACGAGCATGCACACCTCTTCAGTTTCATTGCCATTGATCTCCCTGCTATTCGGACTATCAAGCGGGATCATGCTCGCCGCCGCAATGACCCTAGGGCTGCTGTCCCGAATCAGCTCCCGCCCTAGAATGCAGCAGCTGTATTTTTCGTTAACACTGATCTGTTTCTGCGGCGCGGGCTATCAGATAAGCACCCTGTTTCTGCATCAGGCAGCATCACTCAACGAGAGCCTGGCCGCTACTCGCTGGCAACTGTCCTTCGCCCTGCTTTCGCCTATTGGCTATGCGGCCTTCTGCTCTTTATCGACCCAGCACGAGCAAATACGAACCTGGGTAACGATCGTTATCGGCATCTGTATTACCCTGCTCTTTATCAATCTGACCGCTCCCTACACGCTGCGTTTCGATACCATCACCGGTGTCCGTTCTTTCGATTACCCCTGGGGAGAGAATCTGTTCCTGCTGCGAGGGACCCCAGGACAACTCAAAATTCTCTGGGTGCTCTTCATCAACAGCGTGTATGCCTACTGCCTATGGCGTTTCCTGAGACACTGGTGGCAAGAACATTCGTTAATCTCTGCCCTTTGGGCCTGCTACCTATTGTTGCAGGCGGCATCCAGCTTGATAGGAAGCATGATTGATCGAGGTGAGTTAAACAGCGTTTACGTGTACGGCTTTTCGACCACAATTCTGGTGATCAGCATTTGTGCTTCCCTTGCCTACGCTGCCGTCCGCAACGCCGCAGCGGCTCGCAGCAGAGAAACTTCGTTAAAGCAGGAAATGGCACAAAGAAAGGACGCCGAAGACCGAGTGAAACGGATCGCGTTTGAAGACCATTTGACCGAACTGCCGACCCGACTGATGCTGAAGGAATATTTGAATCAGCGCTTACCGATTGACAGCAAGACTTGCCCTCCTTTCCTCTACCTGCAGATAAATCTGGATCATTTCAAACATATCAACGATGAGCTGGGCCAGGACGTGGGAGACCAACTGCTGAAACTGCTCGCCAAGCGACTGGTTAACACGGTCGGGCAATCGATGATGATCGCGCGCATTGCCGGCGATGAATTTGTGATTCTTGATGAGCACATTAACAGCCAAACCCCCGAATACGCCAAGCGCATCGCGGGGAAAGTGCTGGATGTTATTCACCAGCCGTTACAGATAAACGATCACAGCCTGCAAGTAGGCGCCACGATCGGCATAGTGCTAGTACCCGAGCATGCCAGCTCTGTTCACGACGTAATGAGTGGTGCCAGCGTCGCACTGAATCGCGGCAAAAAAAGTGGTCGTGGTGGCTTTCACTTCTATCATCCTGTTTCGATAGAAGAAAACCGTGTTCGTCAACAGCTGGAGCAGGAGTTGCGCCAGGCTCTGCATCGCAACCAGTTTGAACTTCATGTACAACCTTTGCTGGATAAGGACCGTCGCTGTATCGGAGCTGAGGCACTACTGAGGTGGAACCATCCTCGACGAGGACTGACCACTCCCGGCTCATTTATTGCCTTGTCGGAAGAAACAGGCTTGATTAACAGTATTGGTGACTGGGTATTCAAGGCGGCGCTGGAAATCCTGACACAATGGCAAAAGGACATACCCTGGTTTCTCGGCTACCTGACCGTCAACGTTTCACCCTGGCAGTTTGCCAGACCCGATTTCGTCGATAATTTATTCGACGCCATAACCAGCAGCGGTATTAACCCCTCCCGGCTTTGCCTTGAAGTAACCGAAGGTGTTCTCTTAACAGATTTCAATGAAACCCTCGAAAAGCTCCATCAATTACGCAACTTCGGTTTGAAAATAGCGCTTGATGATTTCGGCACAGGCTATTCATCATTGGCCTATCTACGGGATCTACCCATCGATATCCTTAAAATCGATCGGTCATTTATCAGCGAACTGCACAGCGAATCCCCTCGTCACCTGGTCAATGCCATTATTTCCATCGGCCAGCATATGGAAATAATCACCGTAGCAGAAGGGGTAGAAACTGAATTTCAATGGGCTCACTTGCATGACATGGGCTGTGATATGTTCCAGGGCTTCCTGTTCGCAAAACCCATGTCCCGGCAAGATTTCGGTCACTGGCTTGGCCAGGATTGCAAGCTAGAAGCGAATAATCCGAAATAACAACCTTTGTTACTGCGGATTTTCCGTATTAGAACTTCCTTTTGCTTCACCTATAATAGGTTCATCGCACCTTATTGAATGCTCTGAAGGAGGCCTGTTATGAACAGCATTTCCGGTACCAATCCCTACGTCGTTGCTCCGGGTACACCCAATAGCGCCGTTCGCCCGGAAGCAGGTCTCACTTATGAGGAATCCAATGCGCGACTTGATCAACTGGGTGATTCGATCAATCAGGCACAGGCTACCCGGGACTCGATCAATGAAACCCAACGAACTGCCTTTCTTGGTGTTAACCAGGCTCAGGCACAGCAAAATCAGATCGATATCTATACCAGCACCTACAGCGGCAACGAGAGCAGCAGCTCCAGCAATTCCTTAACCTACTCAGATATTCAGGATATTAGTCGCACCGTCGCCGTTAGCAACGGAGCACCGCCACCAGCGGTTGTTGAACAACAAATAGAGCAGCGGGTCAGCCAACAGCCTACCCCGGGTGAACTGCTACAGGGCAGAATTCAGGAAGCCTACGACCAACCGGTAACTATTCAACCCGTTGAGCAACAACGGGTCGATATCACCGTATAATCAGAACCCCCGGCCGCCCAGACTCGCCTACCAGGGAATCGGACTACCATCGTAATTAAAGAACCCTCCCGATTCTTTCAGGGTAGATGCTGCGATTACGTGCCTCATACCGGTAACCGACGTGTGGACATCGATCAGGCCATTGGGCCCACCCATATCAGTCCTGACCCACCCGGGATGCATCATCAATACCCTGATTCCTTGAGCCTTCAAGTCCAGCGACAAGCTTTTTCCCACTGCATTTAATGCAGCTTTGGTACTTCGATAGACATAGCTACCACCACTTCCGTTATCCGATATGCTGCCCATTTTACTGCTGAGTATTGCAATAGCCGGGTTCTCCCCACGATCGAGATTGACCAGTAAACGCTGCACCAGCATCAGGGGCGCTACCGTGTTAATGCGCAAGGTCTCCATCCAGGTATCCGCCGACACCTGCTGCAGATTACCCGGTGTCGGTCCATAAACGCCCGCATTTTGCACCAACAAATCCAGCGGCTGATCCCCCAACTGCGCAACCAACCGATCAATCGATTCATTACTGGATATATCCAATTCGAACACCTTGAGGTTCGGGCTCGTTGCGGCCAGGTCATCGAGTTCGGTACAGTTGGAAACATCCCGGCAGCTGGCATAGACCATCCAGCCGTCTGCCAGATACTGCCTGGTCATCTCCAACCCAAGTCCTCGGTTACACCCGGTAATCATTACGCTGGCCATAAGCTTTGTCTCCGTTTCTGAGTTAGCAAGATGATAAAGCCCCCCAAAACAAAACAGCCGGCGCAGAACTTCTGCACCGGCTGTTGGCATTTAATCTCTCATAAGGATTAAGAGCGCGGACGCAGGTGGGCGTGATAACGCTTTTCCAGCTGTTTAAACACAAACACGATGCTGAAAGTAATCGCCATATAGAATAGGCCCGCCGCGATAAAGGCTTCAAAGGGGCTGTAGTATTTTGAATTGATAATGCGCGCGGCACCCGTCAGATCGACAATGGTTACGATGCCGGCAATGGCACTGCCATGCAGCATAAAGACCACTTCATTACTGTAAGCTGGTAAGGCTCGGCGCAGGGCACTAGGCAGAATAATCCGTTTGATCTGCTGCCAACGACTCATACCATAGGCTTTAGCGGCTTCAATCTCACCCATAGGGGTATTGGCAATGGCACCGCGGAAAATCTCGGTGGTATAAGCCGCCGTGTTTAAGGTAAAAGCGAACAGGGCACACCAGTAAGCTTCCTTAAAAACCACCCACAAGAAGCTCTCTCGAATAAACTCAAACTGACCAAAGCCGTAATAGACCAGGAACACCTGTACCAACATGGGCGTGCCGCGGAAAAAATAGGTATAAAGCCAGATGGGCCCCCAAATCAGTGGGTTGCGATGGTTCCTCAAGATTGCCAACGGTATTGCCATAAACAGTCCGATCAGCAATGACATAAATACCAGCTGAATGGTTGTCCATGCACCTTGCAGATAGATATCGATGTTATCGATGATTATCGAGAAATCCATAATCAAGCCTCCCGACGCAGACTGGCACTGTAACGGCGTTCAAGCCATTGCAGGTAAGCCACGGAAATTGAGGTAAATATCAGGAAAATCACCGATACCGTCAGATAAAAAGTAAAAGGCTTCTGGGTTGAACCCGCTGCCAGCGAGGCGGTACGAACCATGTCATCGAGGCCAATAATGGAAACCAGCGCGGTGGTTTTCAGCAAAACCAGCCAGTTATTGCCAAAGCCTGGCAGTGCGTGGCGCATCATTTGTGGAAACAGAATACGACGAAAGACCTGAAAGCTGGTCATACCATAGGCTCTCCCGGCCTCAAGTTGCCCGTCGTCCACCGAGAGGATCGCGCCGCGGAAGGTTTCCGCCATATAGGCACCGAAGATAAAACCGATGGTCAATACACCCGCCACAAAGGGGTTAATATCGATGTAATCTTCGTAGCCCACCATATAGGCCAATTCATTTACCAATATCTGGCCGCCAAAAAAAATCAGCAACATCAACACCAGATCCGGGATACCACGAATCACAGTGGTGTAGACAATCGCAATACCCTGAGCAATTCGCGATTTGGACAGTCTCGCCAAAGCAGTTCCGATGCCAAGAATCATGCTGAGCACGAGCGACAACAGGGCAACTTCAATGGTGATCACCGCCCCATTGAGGATACTTTCGCCATAGCCATGAAGGTTCAGCATAGTGCGTTCTCGTAAGGTAAACGGAATAGAAAAAACAGAGAGGGGGCGGAGCACCGAATGTGCTCCGCCGGCGTTCTAAATCAATAGATTTCGAACTCGAAGTACTTCTTGCGGATCTTGTCGTAAGTACCGTCAGCACGGATCTTGGCAATTGCCGCGTTCAGTTGCTGGGTCAGGTCCTGATCCTTTTTACGTACCGCGATACCGATACCTTCACCTACCCACTTGGCGTCGGTAATGCTGTCGCCTGTCAGCTCGTAGGCATCACCACCTTCCTTGCTCAGGAAACCGTCAGTCAATACAAACACATCAGCCAGCAACAGATCGAGACGACCCGCTTTCATATCGAGGTAGGCTTCGTCTTGAGTACCGTAACGCTTGACGTTAGCCCCTTCAACGGCATTGGAAATATAGGTATCAGCAATCGTAGAACGCTGCACTCCGACGGTCTTGCCTTTCAGGTTAGCGAGATCGATGGCGGCACCCTTCTTGGCAGCGTAAGCCAGCGGCGAAGTGTAATACTTGTCAGTAAAATCTACCTTTTGCTTGCGCTCTTCGGTGATGGACATGGAAGCGATAATGGCATCGTACTTACGCGCCAGCAACGCAGGGATAATGCCGTCCCAGTCTTGCTTGACCATGGTACATTCCGCATTCATCGCGGCACACAGGGCATTCGCAATATCGATATCGAAACCGGTCACTGATCCATCGGGATTGGTCTGGCTGAAAGGAGGATAAGCACCCTCAACGCCGATTCGAACCTTGTCCCATTCTTTGGCCATAGCCGGAGTAGCGGCCATCGCAACCACGGTGGCACCAATAGCAAACAAACGCTTTAACATGTGTAACTCCCTTGGTATTTATTGATTTGTTTTTTTGATCAGTCTAGTAACTGCTAGCAAGAAACTGCTGCAGTCGTTCTGATTCAGGGTTGTTGAAGACTGTTTCAGGATGACCCTGCTCCTCAATCAGCCCCTGATGGAGAAAGAGTACCTTGTTTGATACATCGCGGGCAAAGGCCATTTCGTGGGTTACCACGATCATGGTTCGTCCCTCTTCCGCAAGATCTTGCATCACCTTGAGCACTTCCCCCACCAACTCCGGGTCCAGGGCCGATGTGGGTTCATCAAACAGCATCACTTCAGGGTCCATTGCCAGGGCCCGGGCGATGGCTGCACGCTGCTGCTGACCGCCGGACATATGACCGGGGTAGTAATCGCGTCGCTCATAAATGCCAACTTTATCCATTAACTGGCGACCTCGTTCGAGCGCCTCTTTTTTGGATAAACCCAGCACCTGCATGGGCGCCTCGATGATATTTTCTTCGATGGTCATATGGGACCAGAGATTGAAACTCTGAAACACCATCGACAAGCGAGAGCGAATACGTTCAACCTGTTTCTGGTCTGCGGGCATAGGCACACCCCGTTTACCCGGCTTCATGGCGATTTTTTCGCCATGCAGGTAAATATCACCGGAAGTCGGTGTTTCAAGCAGATTAATACAACGCAGGAAGGTACTTTTGCCCGATCCGGATGAACCGATCATCGAGATAACATCACCCTTTTGGGCTTTTAACGACACTCCCTTGAGGACCTCCAGCTCATTAAAATGCTTGTGCAGGTCATTAACTTCCAGTGCCGGGGTATCGCTCATAAAACTCTCTTGTTATAAGTCGTTATCGATTCAACGCCGAGGATCTGGCCCGCAGCGTTCACTTCTCTGATAGCGCATCTCGCCTCTCTCGAATGGGGCGAGTTATGCAATAAAGTACGCAACGGGACATAAAGCATGCAAGGCTTTTTGGCCAGGAAACCTTTATCAGGTCCCCAGACTAAAACTTACCGGCGTAAACAGGAAATTATACCCCGAAATGGCGTAAAAGCGCAGATACCTGACTAGAGAATCAATCTTAATTTGCGGCCAGAGCGGGTGACTCAATACTGGTATCAAGTCCCACATCCATCAATGAGGACACAATGGTATCGCTGTAACGGGTAACCAGGAAAGGTACCGTTTGGTCCTGATAATTAACCAGCTTGCCGGATATATACATCCATTTGGTTTCCGCTTTACTCAATCGCTCATCGTCGATATGAGCTTTGAGATTGGCAAACTGTTTCGCAAACGCCTTGGCGTGAATATCAATGGTATCACCCTCTTCGTCCGCCATAAGCCCGGTTCGACCGTTCCAGTGCGCTGCGAGTCGTGCGTAGCGCGAGGCCATTTTCTGTACCCGAGCCGCCGCGGACATCACCTGCTGACGCAAACCGGGCTGATTGCCGGTGAGATAATCATAACCGGCGGCAAGACTGCCCAGAAGCTTGTTTTCAGCCGCATCCAGATCATTCACGGCGTAAATTGATGTATAACCCTGAGTACGCATTTCGTTCGCCTGAGCCGCTTTCTTGTAGTCTTTCAGGCTGGCACGGATATTAGCGACTATCGACTCCAACGCCTTGTCTCCACCGAGCTGAGACCTGGAAGGCAGTAAGGATTGCATTTTCGCCAGGCTGCTCTCGAGCTTGGCAGCAGCTTTAGCGTCACCCTCAAGAAAGGTAAACATATGAAATTGAGTTGAACAGCGGTAGGTTTCCACCTCCAGCGCATACATCTGGTCGAGGATTTCATACTTGTCCGCTGATGCAATACCTGGCAGGAACGCCAGACAAAGAAATACTGTAATGATTTTGTAGATCATGAGAGTCGCCCGCAGTCTTGTTGTTGTTTTGGCCCCAAAGGATCGAATCCAGCCTGGCCCCTTGGTGTTGCGCTTCCAGCGCGGCCCCAAGCAAGGCCATAGCAGAGCTCCTGCACATTCAGCTTCTCACTCCTGACATATTCATGCAAGCGTTTGTCCGGGTGGGTTATACTCCCCGGCCTCCCCTTCCAAGCCAACCACCAAAGCCACCTAAATGTCCGACCCACTCTATCGAGGCGCCTTGTATATCTTGCTCTCCGAGCTATTACTGGTGCTAAGCGGCATTTCAATTCGCCTTCTTTCGGCTGAACTGCCCAATGAAGTGATCGTTTTCAGTCGCAATATGGTGGCTTTACTATTGCTCTTACCCTGGTTGCTAAAGGGAGGACGGCAGCGAATTCGCACTCAGCGCCTGAATTTCCACCTGATGCGAGCGGCTGTGGGCGTCTGCGCCATGTACTGTCTGTACTATTCCTGGGCGCATCTGCCACTGGCCGAAGCGGCTCTTTTCAAGCAAACGGCCCCCTTTTTCATCCCCCTGATCGCCGCCATCTGGCTGGGCGAAGCGATTCCCTGGGTAGCCAGGGGGGCTATTATTTTGGGATTTACTGGCATTGCTCTGATCCTTAACCCTAACCTGGAAACCATCCACCCGGTCGCCTTGATTGCTCTGGGGGGCGCCTTTCTTAGCGCCCTGGCAAAAGTCACCATTCGGCGTATGGCCGATACCGAACCGAGCGTCCGTATTGTGTTTTATTTCGCCCTGTTCACCAGTTTCTTTTCTGCGCTGCCGGCTGCGCTAAACTGGATATCACCATCACTGAACGGTTGGTCACTCATACTGCTGATGTCGGCGTTATCAACCGGCGCTCAACTCAGTCTCAGCCACGCTTATTCTTTGGCACCGGCGGGCCGACTGGGACCTTTCACCTATTCATCCATCTTGTTTGCTACGCTTCTGGGCTGGTTGATCTGGGGAGAAAGCCTTTCACTGATAACGCTCTCAGGTATGATTGTGGTTATCGCCGCCGGCATACTTGCGGTAGCGGATCGACTTCGACGTCAATCCCCACGTAAGCGGCTATAATGCTCGATATATATGTGACTTAATGGCAAACTAAATGACATAACAGGGCGCAGTCCTTGAGTCATAGACAGACACTGAAAAGGAAGCAACATGCAGCAGGATCAGGAATCTACCGTATTCATAATTGACGATGACGAGGCCGTAAGGGATTCACTGCGCCTGCTGATGAAATCGGTTGGTCAAGCGGTGGAAACCTTCGCCTCTCCCGCTGAATTCCTCGACAGCTACGACGAAAATCGCCCCGGTTGTATTGTGCTCGATATCCGCATGCCAGGTATGAGTGGTCTGGAGCTCCAGGGCAAGCTCAACGAGATGCACTGCATATTACCCATTATCTTTATCACCGGGCACGGCGATGTCCAGATGGCAGTACAAGCCATTAAAGATGGCGCGATGAACTTTATCCAGAAACCGTTTCGTGACCAGGAATTACTCGACCTGATCAACGATGCTCTAAAGCTGGATAGCGAACAACGCAAAGAGTTGCTGGAACACAAAGAGATCCTGCGTCGATTAGGTACCCTGACCGACCGGGAGCGCGAGGTGTTGCATCACGTGATTGAGGGTAAAGCCAACAAGGTTATCGCGCTTGATATCAACCTGAGCCAGCGTACCGTTGAAATACACCGCTCCCGAGTCATGGAAAAAATGGGCACGAAGTCACTTGCTCACCTGGTTCGACAGGTACTTCAAGTCAAAGACCAGATGTAACATGCAAAGGGGCTTTCAGCCCCTTTTTTCTTATCTGCGCAGGGTTCCTCTGAGCCTACCTATCCCTCCCCAGCCACTTAGGGCACCTCTGATTAACTCAGATGAACTCTGGCTTTCAGGCGAATCCAGAATTGCGGCACGTCTTTGCAGTAAGGTCCAGACCTTTCAAAAAGGCGTAACAAAGAGTCTGGGTTCGCCTGAAAGCCCCGTAGGGCGGTCCTAAAATGG
>NZ_JAKSDZ010000020.1 GCF_023509475.1 Aestuariirhabdus haliotis
TGTTCAGGTCTCGACATGAACGGCGAGCTTCGCCTTGATAAAAACCATTTTAGGATCTGCAGAGATCTATCCGAATTAATCAGAGGTGCCCTAGCACTGGTCTCCAATACACTGTTTGTCTTTGTCGGTGTACTGGTCCGATTACTGAACGAGTCCGTTGACCTGTTTCAGATTTTGCTTTTTCGTCAATTAGTCTTTGTATTTTTATTACTGCCGGCCATCGTGACTTCCTTCGATACCCTGATCAAACCCCGAATGGTGCATTGGCATCTATCACGGGTACTAGGCGCCTTTGCCGCTATCTATCTTGATTTTTTAACGGTCAGTAATATTCCGTTGGCTGATGCAACGGCACTGGGTTTTGCCAAAGTATTATTTTTCGCTGTAGTTGCCAGAGCTCTATTATCGAAAGCCGTAGACGCCTCCAGGCTTTTCACACTATTGGTTGGGTTCTGTGGGGTTATGCTCATGGTACGACCCAGCTTCGCGGATACTTCCATGCTTTACACCCTGACTGGATTGGGAAGCGCATTAGGTGCAGCTATCGCGGTCATTAGCGTACGTAAAATGGCTGCCACCCAATCAAAAATCGCCCTGCTCTCTTACCAGGCTGTTTTTGTCGGGTTGATCGCTTTGATTCCAAGCCTGACCAACTGGACATGGCCTTCACTGGACGAGCTCATCTTGTTGCTAGCCGTCGGGGTCACTTCATCGATAGCACAATGGATAGGCATCACCGCGTACAAATTGGGAGAAGCCAATGTTATAGTCAATGTCGAGTACTCGAACATTATCTACTCGCTGGTATTCGGCTATTGGCTCTTTGCAGAAATTCCAGATGGTATTGCTGTTATTGGTATGTTGGTGCTTTTTTGCAGTGCACTACTACCGCTATTGACAAGCCATTGGAAAACAAGGTCAGGCAAACAGACTTAAAACTGCTTAACCTTTCTTTTCTATTACCGATATAAAAGATCAATGCGTTAATTGATCACTTCATTGATTTGCTCAAAACTAAAACCACGGTATTGAAAAAAACGTAAACGCCGGGCTTTTTCAGCAGGATTCTGCGCAGGCTGGCCACCAAATTTACGCTGATTAAGCTCACCCAAGAGCGCATACCAATCCACCGGATTTTCAAACAATGTCTGTTCAAACAGGTGTTCTTCAATACCCTTTTGTTTCAGCTCTGCGCGGATGCGGGAAGGTCCCTGGTAACGGGAAAGACGGCTACGAACGAAGCTATCAACAAAACGCTGATCACTCTGGAGTTTTTGTTCGGCCAACAATTCTATTTCAATTTCAATCAACTCCGGGGGAAAACGACGCTGCAGTTTTTCCCGGAGTTCTTGTTGTGAGTGTTCTCGACGCGCTAGCAGGTTCATGGCTGCACGCCGAATTTCACTCTTTTCACTCATGGTTTTTAAGCCTCAACCTTTTCGGTTTTCTCTGCCGTTTCAACAACCTTTACTGGAGCAATATCGAAATGGATACGAATTTTATCTTCAATCTCCTTGGCCATGGCAGGATTGTCTTGCAGGAACTGAGCAGCATTCGCTTTGCCTTGGCCAATCTTGTCACCGTTGTAGGAGTACCAGGCTCCCGCCTTGTCGACAAGACCCAGCTTGACACCCAAATCGATAACTTCACCCATGTGGTAGATGCCCTTGCCATAAAGAATCTGGAACTCAGCCTGCTTAAAGGGAGGGGATACTTTATTTTTAACCACTTTGACGCGGGTTTCGTTACCAATCACCTCTTCACCCTGTTTTACCGCACCGGTACGGCGAATATCGAGACGCACCGAGGAATAAAACTTGAGCGCGTTACCGCCCGTCGTGGTTTCCGGGTTACCGAACATAACTCCGATTTTCATACGGATCTGGTTGATAAAAATAACCAGGCAATTAGCATTTTTAATGTTACCCGTTATCTTACGCAGCGCCTGAGACATCAAACGAGCCTGCAAGCCAACGTGGTGATCTCCCATTTCACCTTCGATTTCGGCTTTGGGTGTTAGGGCCGCCACCGAATCCACAATAATGACGTCAACAGCATTGGAGCGTACCAGCATGTCGGTAATTTCCAGCGCTTGTTCGCCAGTATCAGGCTGAGATACGTAGAGATCATCGACCTCGACACCAAGCTTGCCAGCATAATCAGGATCCAGAGCGTGCTCTGCATCGACGAAAGCACAGGTAGCGCCGGCTTTCTGGGCTTCGGCAATCACCTGTAGAGTCAGGGTTGTTTTACCAGAAGATTCGGGACCGTATATTTCAACAATGCGCCCCTTGGGTAAACCACCAATACCCAAAGCAATATCCAGCGCCAGGGACCCCGTGGAAATAGCCGGGATCGCTTCCCGCTCCTGATCCCCCATGCGCATAACCGCGCCTTTACCGAATTGACGCTCGATCTGGCCCAGGGCCGCACTCAACGCTTTCTGCTTATTTTGATCCATTACTGGCACCTCTTCGTGTTCGTCCGCATGTGGTCGGGATAAGTTCTGGTTAGGTTCGATGGCTTGTAGAACCCTGAAACAATGATTGCTACTCGAACTGCACTTTACTGTATAGATGAACAGTATTAAAGCACAGTCTTTAGACCTTGCCTAGTCCCGAGCATTTTACCTGTCGCTTTTAGCGACACAGTCGAGCTAATACACCATTTAATGCTGCTACAACCGTTTGCTGCCGCACCGCATGGCGCCCACCGGAAAAACAAAATTTGCGCGCCTGGCCCGACTGCCCTTTGCGCTGCCAGGCAATCCAGACAGTACCAACCGGTTTGTCCTCCGTACCTCCCCCCGGCCCGGCAACCCCACTGACCGAGACGGCAACACTGGCGTTCGATCGATCCAGTGATCCCGACGTCATCTCCAGCACCACGTCCTCACTGACGGCCCCGAAGCGTTCCAACGTCGCACTTTGCACTCCCAGCATGCGCTGTTTAGCCTCATTCGAATAAGTCACAAAACCGGCATCAAACCAGACCGAGCTACCGGCAATCTCGGTAATGGCACAGGCGATCCCACCACCTGTACAAGATTCAGCCGTTGCCAGTACATCCTTACCGGCCTCAAGGGCAACACCAACCTGATGAGCAAGTAATTCTATCTGCTCAGCATTCGACTCAACCTGGGAATCCATATTGTCCTCGCTTGATTGTGCTAACTCGACCATTTCTCACGCCCGCTATTATCACGTAGAATCGGGCTCCCGTTAATTCCTTATTCCAACGTCCAAAAAACAACCGGGAGAGACTTGTCCCTATGGCTGCGGTCAAAGACGCGAAGAGTGCCCATACCCCCATGATGCATTGGTATGTGAATTCCCTGTAGGCCTTGCTATCAATGGGTTTGAGGATATTGGCCAGCAAGGAAACTACACACCAGCCTACACTTGAAATTAATTTCGATTATTTAAAAAAAAATTAAAAAAAAACCAAATAACCCACAAAAAGTGTGAATAAACGGCTGAATAACTGAATTATTCCCAGCACTCACCGCACTCAACACTACTGAGCAAAAAATAACCAGAGAGCCTGCTAGGTATCAGTAGAATTTGCGTGTCGATCTGGGGCTTCTCTATCTTGTTTAGGCTTCCCACTCCAGGCCCAGGTTACAAGATGGGCATTAGGGTGAGCCTCAGCCTTCTTCAGCATATCCAGCTCGTTATCACACCAGACAAAGGCGTCAGGGCCTCTGTTCTTACGCTCCAGGCGCTTCACCCTATTGAAGAGATTGGCGGTAGACATTGCTCACCCTCCAGTTTTTCGATGCGCCGTTGCAGCTCCATCACTTCAGCAATTTTCATCATGTTGGCCGTTGCCGCAATAAGATTGGAACCCACGTCAGCCGGTATCTTTCCCCCACTAACCGCATCCATCACAGACGTGGCGAAGTCTAAAGGCCCAGCCCCTTTCGGCACGTCAAACTCCACTGAAGGCATCACCGCCTTTCTAGGCGGCACCAGGCGCTCCATCAACAGCTTCTGGGCAGCAGTATCACCGCCCATGGCTTGCTCTATCACCTGGGTGATGATCTTTGTCTGTGGGTCTCTCAGGTTGTGGGATTTCGCATATTCCCTTAACGCTTTCCTCAAAAGAGCATCGCTACCAGGGCCGCGCTTCCTAACAGGCTGATTTGTTTTGGAGAATACGTTTTTAGGCATAGAGTCTCGCAGTTAATAGCTCAATATGGTGTGGGAAAAAAACGGCGCTGGCTGTGCCTAATTGGTAGGTCCCCCATCAATCAAACCCAATGATCCAAATATCATCCGCCCCCCCATAAATACGCTCTCCAAACTTCTCCACCTCCCGTTTGTAGTCCGCATCCACTGACATTTTGCGATTACCAAATTCATCTTCAGCAAACTGCATTGTCCTCAGCTTTTCCCGCTCTTCAGGGCTAGGCGTTCGCACTTTGGCTGGCACTATTCCCATTCGCTCCTTTGGCATCACTCACCCTCCAGAGAGGCGGTCAGATAATCAATCATCTGTTTCTTGAGGATTATATACCGCCCCTCTGACCAGACTTTCTTGATAATCGCCTCTGTATCCAGTTGGCCATTTTTGCGCCAGGTATCGAGCAGGGCATACAGATGAATAATGTCCTTCGCCTCCTCCAGTTTGGCCAACACAGCTGACTCTAATGACAGCACCAGCTCGCGCTTCAAGCGGGTGATCTCCTCATTGATTTTGCGAGATTCCGCAATCACCAGGTGCAGATGATCTGCCACCCGTTTGGGGTTTGGGCCTCTTTCAATCGCTTCAAGGCGTTTGATCTCGGTCTGGTTTTCAGACATTTCCAACTGAATATCCTTGTCATCTGGATACAGCTCCAGACGAATAGATAAAGCCTCACGTTGGGCATAGAGATCCCGCAAGTTCACAAGCAGGTCACGCGGGACAGACTGCGTTAGCTCTCTCAGGCGATCATTGAACCGACTCTTCTCAATCCGCTTCTCTTTCAGTTGCCGCGTCAATTCCAGGTAGCGCTCACGAACTTCAGGAGAAATAACGATGCCAAAATCACGCCCCTCCACTTCCTCTGCGGCTTTTTTCGTCAATTCAGGATTATGAATGCTATTAACCGCCATTAGCCTGCCCTCTGCCATTCATCAACACCCAGCCATTTTTCAGACCGCTCAACGAATGCCTGGGCCTCCTGATCAACCGCCTTCTGGTTAATCTCAAGCAAGGCATCATCCTCTGGCCGGTTGGTACGCTCATCAGCCATCCGCATCTTCACCTGCCAGTATCTTGCCCTGCCTTGATGCCAAAGCCGGTATTCATCGTCATCAATAATCGCCTGAAGAGCGTTATATAACGCAGTATTGAACATGGTCATCTCTCCTTGATTCACCAGGTTAGTAATCGGTCTGCCGCACCAGGCGTGGGGGGTGGTTTATCCATTCGGGGCCGTGATGGGCGTGGGGGTTGGCTGAATGCCTTGTTGCGGGTTGTGGCCGCATTAATATGAAAGTGACGGCATTTCACCAGGTAAGACCGCAGCAGAATCGCGGTTTTTTCCGTTCCCTCCTTGTGATGCCGCCTGAAATAGCACTTGAAATCAGCCAGCCCATCTCGCACAGCCTCCCGGTATCCAGGCGGCAGGTCATTATCCTTCAAGGTCTCAAGGGCTTCAGCTTCCAGGGCTTTGGCTTCTTCTCGATTCACGCTGATAGCCTTAGTGAGATACGAGCATCTTCCAGCGTGGCCATGAAAGCCTTATTAAACGCAGGGTCTGATTTGGCCCATTTATAGGGGGAGGCGCGGCAAAGTTTGATAGATCGACAGGCGGCAGAAACATTTCCTTTTTTCGCCATTAAACGATCCAAAAAAATTTGCTTAACAAAATCAGGATGCGGCACACCGTTCATAAAAAAGACCCGTCAATTTCATCTGTTGAATCTGATTTAAGTGTAGCGGTAAAAAGCCGTTTTATCCTTTATTTATAGTGCTTATTGCAATTTAAAGGATTCAAAATATTCAAGGAAAAAACTAGAGTTAATTAGAGTCTAATAGCGTCCATTAAAGCACCAAATAATTAAAAAAATTTTCCAGAAAAAATCATTAAAAATCTGGCAGATCATCATTAAACGGCTGCTGATTTTGGGACTGGGGGGGGTGGTTTGGGTGTTGTTCGACGCTTTCGACCAGGTTTAGAGGTTCGAGCAGATACCACGCTTTCAACCAGTATTTGAAGCTCCTGAACCGTTTCCTCGTTTCTATTGATATAGGCGTTTACCTGAAGCTGTCCCTGTATCGACACCAAATCCCCTTTTTGATGCTCCAGCAACTCCCCGGCGACGCGCTCAAAGCCTACAAAACTGAACCACTGGCTGGCCTCCCCCGAATCGCTGGCCCTGCATGGCAGATTCGCAACCATGGAACCCACCGCCATTAATTTGTCTGCGCGGGTAATGATCTCCCGAATCTCCCCCCCGATCCTTCCATACACTGCAATTTGTGTTGCCATTTCATGCTCCCGATTGTTGCGTTCTTGCTTCCTGCTTCTTCCCCCTTCCCTGTCAATTTAAACAGGGCAGGCGGGATGAGAGTGTTTTTTTAAATCCTGCCCTGCTTTGTGATGATCGTTTTTATTCAGCGGAGTGCGTGATTCTCCTTTTTTTTGTCGGGACACTATCGGGACACTATCGGGACACATCCCCTACAAAATAGGGTTCTGTAAGGCAAAAACAAAAGACAAAGCTACACTTCGCCCGATCTCCAGCAAATAAAACGGAAAAACCTATGCGACCTCTACCACTTTGCCTGAAAGCCCCGTGGTTACTGGGCTGTAGGGTGGTAGAGGTCTTAAAAAAACGCCAAAACACCTCTACCACCTCTACCACCTTGCCTGAAAGCCCCGTGATTACTGGGCTATAGAGGAAAAAACGCCCTCCATAATCACCTTCCCCGCCTGCCATGTTTTTAGACCTATACCACGCCACAAGCCAGTAATAGCAAGGGGTTTGCAAAATTGGCAGAGGTTTTTTGGGGAAGTGGTAGAGGTCGCGGCAAAATGGGTTAGGTTCAGGTGTTATTTGGCCTGATTTGGTCTTTTTTTGCTCAATTGATTGTTTTTTGATCGCTGCACACACCTATGAAAATATAATAAAAAAAGGCAGGCGGGAAAGGAGTTGCTGTGGTTTAGGTTGGTACAGGTTGGTACAGGTATGGTAGAGGTTTTAAAAAACCTCACCCACCCTGAAAGCCTTGTATAGCAAGGCCTCCAGAAAATTTGGTAGAGGTGGTATAGGTTTTATCAAAAAAAAATAAAAAACCTAAGCCACCTCTGTTAAAACATAAGCTCATCAGCTTCAGCCTGATATTTTTCCGCGAAGTTATTCCTTAATACTTCAGGTTCAGGTAGTTGATAAATAACTCCCTCCCCGCGACCATGCCTACCTTGAGAGACTACGCCCAGACTCTTCATCATTTTCCCGACCTGAGATCGCGCAGCGGCAAGTGAGATTGGTTTATAGCGGCTTTGGCTGTTTACCCATTCCATGTAACGCTCAACCAAATTTTTGCTAAGCAACCGCTTAGAATTTACCGCTGAGCCAGCGACAGTGAATGGGTGCTCTTTTGCTATCTCGTTATAGAAAAATGACTGCAATGGATCGGATGTCATACTTTGCAGTTTTTGGTCGATCGCGGCTTTTGTGGCAGGGGCAAAGAAAGGATTGAAGGCACTTATGTCCCGGTTTAAGAAGTAGTGCAGAAGCGCTTTCTCCCCTCCATTGTCCAGCCACTGGTTGTACTGAGTGAAAAAGCCTTCCCCTAATACTTTTTGCACGTCGAAAACCAGGTAACGCCTGCCAGTGCCAGAAAGGTGAACGGCATGATCTTCATTACCGGCAAATACCATGCGGCTGTAATTCCTTATCGGGAACGCATCTACCCCTTTCCTCTCCAATGTCATATAGGGTTCAGTGATCACGGCTTTCAGGGCGTTGGCAGCGCTCTTTTCAGACAGGTCAACTTCATCTGAAAAGACCAGCAGTTTAGCTTCCAAAATCGCATTAAACCGGGCAGAGGCTTGAGCCTGCCCATTTAATTGCGCGGCATAGGAGCCAAGAATCTTGAGTAAAGGACGGAAAAGGGAGCCTTTACCAACGCCCTCAATCTCTGATTTGAGCAGAATGGCAACGGTGGGCTTTTCCTCTGGCTTTTGAAATAGATGGGCCAACCAGTTGAGCAGATACACTTTCGCATCAGGTTCGCCATCACATATCGCCTCAACCAGCTCAAGAAAGGGCGATATATCCCCCTCTTCTGGCTGAACTGAATAACCTGTAAAAAGATTCAGCATCCCTTTGGGGCACTGGCTTTTGTTGGGGAAAAAGCCTATTCCATTCTTATAGAACCGCCTTCCCCTCCACTTCATCCAGGCTTGGGATAAAGTCATTATTCTTCCGTTGAAATTAATGTCTGGTTCAGTTGCCAAAATCATCTCAAAAGCCTCTTTCTTAATAAAAACAAACTCCTTGCAATCTGGGAGCATTACCGAAGGTGAAAGCCTTCCGAATGCAGACTTTCCACCTGATATAACCAGGCTGAACTTGTGGTTGATTTGCTCCAGGCGCGCCAGATTCTCGGGTGAGATTTTGTTGCCATAGGCATCCAGTTCACCCTTTGTGGATTTATCCGGGGAAGGTATAACGGCAGGCGGGGCAGAAGGTGCCGATTCATCAAAAACAGTAGGTATAGTAGGTATAGAGAGACTTTGCGGTTCCACAACCAACTCCCCATCACTTGCTTCAATACCCAGCGTGCTTAACGTCTCAGATATAGTCTCAGGCATAACCGCCTCCCACTCTCTGCAATTGCTCGTTGGCGTCTTTCATGCCCTCGGGGGGCACATAAAATTGAATCTTCATATCAGGCCTTTCCATTTCCAAACGCTCAGCCAGTGCTTGTGCAGAGGCTTTACCGGCTTGGTCGTTATCTTGATGAATCAGCACCTCTTTAATGCATTGAGGTACTGCTATTTGCGTCCATACCGAACCGCCACCCGCAACAACAGCCCAGCCATTGCCGATAAATAGCGATAAGCTCAGGGCGTCCTCGATGCCCTCAGCGATGATTAATTTCCTGCGCACCAGGTCGACATAAGGCTTGAACGGCCAGACCAGCCAAAGCCCTGCCCCTGCTATCTCCCCGCCTGCCGCTTTCATACTGAATTTGGCTTTCTTGCCACCGTCCCCAATAAGCACCTGCCCTTGAGCATCCAGAATGATTCGGTGATAGCCCTTCACGGCCATTGCTTCATCGGCATGGCGATACAAGGCAAGGATTGCGGCTTGCTTCTGGCCTTCAGCTGGCAGAAAACTTAAATCGGGAATACCAGAGAGCCCTGAAAAAGAAATACCACGCGACTCCAGATAGCGCTGACCAGGCGAGCCCTTGATGGGGATCGCTCTCTGCTTCCAGTCTGCGGCCCTGATTTCCCGCTCTGTGTCGCTCAGAGCCTTGGCCTTCTTGCTAGAACCTAGAGCCATGGGTTTGGGCGTTGGCCGTGATTCAACCGGCATTCCCAGCCAGTCGATCGCCAGTCTGACGACCTCAATGAAGCCCTTTCCCGTGGCATCCTGAAGCAACTGGACAGCATCACCATGCTTTTCACAGCCTCGGCAATACCAGGTAAGGTTGTTTTTTCTCGCATCGTAGATAAATCGGTCATTCCCGCCGCAGACTGGGCAGGGGCCTTGATGCTTAAATGGAGGGAGCGTCAGAAATACGGATAAAAAATGGTAGCCAGATTCACCTTCGAGGCCTTTTTTGGCCTCATTAATTTCTCGGGCTGATAATTTCTGTCGTTTATTTGCTAAAATCATGTTGTCGAGACCTGCTGCTCACCATTTAAAATGGCCAGCGATTGGTTTTTGATCTTGTTGAAAGCCCCGTAGTGTCTGCCAACACCATGATCGGGGCTTTTTTATGCCTGTTAATTATTCGGCTTAATAATTAATGGCCAAAACTCTGAAAAATTTGCGGGGAGGTTCCCAACTAGGTTGGTCAGCAAGGTACCCCCCCCTCGAACTTTTCAGGCAACCGCACCAGGCTCTGCGATCACTCGGTTTCTTTCACGGAATCTGGCCAATTCGTCATGCGGGATACGAATCGTTCTGCCTGAGCGATACATCACCAGATCGCCCCGCTTCCCCATTCTCCGCACAGTTTTCTCACTTGTATTAATGATTTGACTGAACTCCTTTACGGTCAGATCGGGCTTTAATTCATCCATAACATTCTCCAGTGTGATTGGCTTACCACTACTTGCCGTTAAGGCCTTATATTTAAATAAAGACTATGGATCGCGGCTTGTAATCGTGGGTTTCTTGTCAGCTCACAAGGTTTTTGCGATAGAGGGGTATTAGGATTCATCAGCGGTTCGCTTGATATGCTTTCGGGCGATGGTGACAGCATCCCCTTTCCCGCCTGCCGCTTTTATCAGTAGCTCCAGGAGGCTCACAAAAGGCCCGTTTGTTGTCTGACTGATAGGAATCCCAACATCATTTGCGAGATCAGAAGCTGCGCTATATTGCAGGCTGGAAAGCGTCTCGCTGCGACAACTCCGGTTCCAGGCAGGGCTTCTGCCATCAGCATATACCCGCTTCAGCTCAGGTAAGGATTCAAGCTGACGAACAAAATCAGGGCCTATAAGCACAGCTATTTCACCTTTAGCAGGCTCGCTGAGCGACGAGGAACGATCAACCCACGACAAAACTTCCCTGATTACTTCAGAGGAAGGCTTGTCATGCTCTGCCCCATTCATAAGCGCTTTGATCATGTAGCGCAGCCATTCAACTTTAGAAAATAGCTGTTCCAGGAAGCCCCCCTGCTCACAAATTCCTAACGCCTTTAACGGGAGCTGCTGGTTTAGCAATCCCTTTACAGTCAGGCGCTCTTCATCCGTGAGAGGGGGATATTCCAAGCCACCGTGTGTATTCATTCCTACTCACCGGCACCAGGCATATATTCTGAAGCCCCCAGTGTATCTAGGTGATCAGCCCATTCCTGGAGCCAGTAGCGGCATTGAGGTTCAAACCTGTTCAGGTCGTAAGTACCTTCTTCCCCTTTACGGGAGTGCCCTAAAATACACTCCCCGATAATGTTTAGCTGATTAACCAAAGAAGGGTCATCGCTTAATAAGCCAACTCCCGTCCTAACCGTTCTGCGCAGATCGTGAGCAGTCCATTTCCCTTTTGTTGTAGCAAAGCTCTTTCTTTTGTTACAAACAGCCCAGACCACCGCTCGCTGACGAATATGCTCATCAACTATATTGGGTGATGGAAATACGAATTTTTTATTACTGGGTTCTATCCGTGTCCTAAATACAGCAACGGCTTGCCTTGATAGCTGCACAGTCCGTGGAACATCTGTTTTTGTGTCTCCAAGCCACCAGGTTCCAGCATCAAGATTAATATGTTCCCAGCGAGCACTTACAATCTCCCCGCTTCGGCAACCAGTTAGCAGCATAAGCCAAAGCACCGTCCTGACAGAATCTGACATTCCAGAAGTAGGCAGCCAACGCATAAACATTCTTAGCTCGTCATTATCAAAGTAACGCAGACGTTGCTTGCTTGTTTCGGGCTTTAAACCCTGGCAGGGATTCGCAAACCCTTTAGGTAACCGCTGAACTATAATCGCTTCCTGAAAGGCGTACTTAAGCTCTCTGATCAGTTGCCCTGAAATAACAGGGGCAGGTCGAGCTTTAATCTTCATTTCTAGGTTTTTAATAGTTTGAGGCGTGATATGGCAGGCTTTAACATCCATTAGACCAGCCAGTTCTTTGTTCAGAACACGTGCGACTTCCTTTGCCCCTTGGGGCTTTCGATTCTGGAATATATGATTCTCAAGGTAATCATCGACCAATTGTCTGACGGTATAGTCCTCTGGCTTATTGGCCTCTTTCTCTAGAAGGTGCGCGGCTTTCTTATCCAGCCTTTCTTGCAAAGGGTCTCCACCCTCACGCCTTACCTTCTTAACCTTCATAAACTCTTCGTGCGCTTCTGCAAGACCCATTTGTGGGTATGACCCCAAAGTGATCTGACGCAGTTTTGTGTTATCCGCAGGGTGGCGATAGCGGTATACCCATGACTTCATGCCATCCTTATAGGCTTTAAGCCTTAATCCTCTAAAAGATGAGCTGTCACTTAGATAATTTCGCCCCCCTTTAACATATTTCAACGCTTGGGCAGCACGATCGGTTATTCGTTTGGTATCATTTGAAGAAGCCATGGGCCTTCCTCCTACATTTGGGTTCATGGTTAGGGCGGCCAGAGGTGTTGGAGCACTTCTGGCCACCTGCTTTTTAAGGGGCAATTGCTGCCCTGTTTTTGATTATAGGCACCACTTTGAGCCTTATACAATAGCCACAAAAACTACACTTTTTTTATGTGGTGTAAATTGTTGAGAATTGCTACGGATTGCTGGACTTTGTATGCCAAAAAAAAATGAAAAAATATTCCATGGACTGTTAATTATTAGAAATCAATAATTTAACCATCAACAAAACACCGTACTTTGTCAGCAATAGAGTCCTATAGGAGCGTATAGAGGTTTGGTTATTAAAGGGAAAAAAGATCAGCACACACCTATGATGCAGCAATACCTGCGCATTAAGCAGCAACACCGAGATGAATTGGTGTTCTATCGAATGGGCGATTTCTACGAGCTGTTTTATGAAGATGCTCGTCGTGCAGCCGAACTACTGGATATTACCCTTACCGCACGTGGACAATCCGCCGGTGAGCCAATACCTATGGCGGGCATCCCTTTTCATTCCGCCGATGGCTATTTGGCCAGACTGGTAAAATTCGGTGAATCCGTCGCTATCTGCGAACAGATTGGCGACCCAGCAACCAGCAAAGGGCCAGTAGAGCGTCAGGTTGTACGCGTACTAACACCCGGCACGGTCACCGATGAAGCGCTGCTCGATGAGCGCAAGGATACCCTGCTCGGCGCACTCCACCAACGAGGTAATCATTATGGCTTCGCGGTCCTGGATATCAGTAGCGGAAGATTTCAGGTCAGTGAACTGGAGGGGGAAGAGGCTGTTCAAGCCGAGCTACATCGGCTGAATCCGGCAGAACTGCTGGTCTGTGACGAGCTGATTCAACCCGAATGGCTGCAGGATCGTAATGGCCTGCGCAAACGACCACCCTGGGATTTCGAACTCGACTCGGCACGTCAGGCACTGTGCCAGCAATTCAAAGTTAAAGATTTACAAGGCTTTGGTTGTGACAACCTGACGCTAGGCCTCGAAGCGGCAGGCTGCCTGCTAACCTATGCCAAAGAAACCCAGCGCACAGCACTGCCCCATTTGCGCAATATCGCCCATACCAACCATGACGACAGTGTTGTGCTCGATGCCGCGAGTCGGCGCAATCTTGAGATTGATACCAACCTCACTGGCGGTCGTGACAATACCCTTGCATCGGTCATGGACCGAACTTCAACCGCAATGGGAAGCCGCATGTTGGGTCGTTGGCTCAATCGCCCACTGCGCAATGCAACCACACTCCAGCATCGCCAAGAAGCGATTGCGGCCCTGCTCGACAACTACCGTTACGAACCTTTGCAGGTTGTGCTGAAGCAGATTGGCGACATCGAACGCATTCTGGCCCGAGTTGGCTTACGTTCTGCACGCCCCCGAGACCTTGCCCGGTTACGCGATGCCCTGGCCGTACTACCGGCTCTGCAACAACAACTGTCAGAGATTGACAGCGACGCCCTGACCGCCTTGGCGACCAGAATCGCCGAGCACCCGGAGTTGGTAGAACTGCTACAACGGGCCGTTATAGAAAACCCACCCGTTGTTATTCGTGACGGTGGCGTGATAGCTACCGGGTACGATGCGGAGCTTGACGAGTTGCGCGGCATCAGCGAGAACGCAGGACAATACCTGCTTGATCTCGAGCTTCGCGAACGTGAAAAAAGCGGCCTTTCAACCCTCAAAGTCGGTTACAACCGTGTGCACGGCTATTACATTGAGATCAGTCGCTCACAGTCTGAACAGGCACCGGCCGAATACATTCGTCGCCAGACACTGAAAAATGCCGAGCGTTTTATCACTCCTGAATTGAAAGAGTTCGAGGACAAAGCCCTCAGTAGCAAGAGCCGTGCCTTGGCTCGGGAAAAAGCCTTGTACGAACAGCTGCTGGATCAGCTGCTTGAGCATCTGGCGCCGCTGCAAGAAAGTGCACAGTCGATAGCCGAACTGGATGTGCTCAACAACCTGGCCGAACGGGCAGACAACCTGAATCTGAGCCGCCCGGAATTCAGTCGGGCGCCAGGCATCATCATCAGCGAAGGCCGCCACCCGGTGGTCGAGCAGGTGCTGGATGACCCCTTTGTCGCCAATGGCGTGGAACTGACCAACCAGCGGCGCATGCTGATGATTACCGGCCCCAACATGGGCGGTAAATCGACCTACATGCGCCAAACGGCACTGATTGTTCTGTTGGCCTGCATCGGCAGCTATGTACCAGCCAGTCATCTGAAACTGGGACCTGTCGATCGTATTTTCACCCGAATCGGCTCATCTGATGACCTTGCAGGCGGGCGCTCTACCTTTATGGTTGAGATGACCGAAACCGCCAATATCCTCAATAATGCCACCGAGTACAGTCTGGTATTGATGGATGAGGTTGGCCGGGGTACCAGCACCTTTGATGGTTTATCACTCGCTTGGGCGGCAGCGTCTCATCTGGCCAGCGAAGTAAAAGCCTTTACCCTCTTTGCGACCCACTATTTCGAACTGACCGCTCTGCCCGAATTAATACCCGGCGTTGCTAACGTGCATCTGAACGCCACCGAACACGAGGATAGAATCGTCTTTTTGCATTCAGTGAACGAGGGGCCGGCTAGTCAAAGCTATGGTTTACAAGTGGCCCAGCTGGCCGGTGTGCCTCGACAGGTGATCACCGATGCCAGGCAAAAGCTGCAGCAGCTTGAACAGGAACAGATCGCCGCTGGTGAGTCACAAACCAATACACCTGAAGCGGTCATTAACCCACCGCGCCAGGATGACCTGTTTGGCTCTGCCCTACCCCATCCCGTCATCGAAGAACTGGAGCAGATCGACCCCGACAACCTGACCCCCCGTAGCGCACTTGAATTACTTTATGAGCTACGCTCAAGGTTATAAACCAACAACTTAAAAGCAACGGCAACTCCTGCTACACTAGCCGCAATCTGACCCGTACAGCCTGACCGGAGAGAAAATCCATGACATTCGTGGTTACCGACAACTGCATTAAATGCAAATACACCGACTGCGTTGAAGTATGCCCGGTTGATTGCTTTTACGAAGGACCCAACTTCCTCGTTATTCATCCGGATGAATGTATCGACTGCGCCCTGTGCGAGCCAGAATGCCCGGCCAATGCAATCTTCTCCGATGACGAAGTACCCGAGGATCAACAGGAATTTATCGAGCTTAATGCTGAGCTGGCAGAGGTTTGGGACAATATCACGGAAAAGAAAGATCAGCTTCCCGACGCCGAGGAATGGGATGGCGTGGAAGGAAAACTGCAGCATCTCGAGCGTTAAAAACAATCGATCATCTTGTTCGAGACAACAAAAAAGGCAGCGATCGGCTGCCTTTTTTTGTGTCACTTCCATGGATAGTGGAAGCTAGGAATTACCCTTCAATCCTCAAACAGCGATTCACTGCTCAGACCCTGTTTTTCCATAATCACTCGAAGCCGTTTCAGCGCCTCTACTTGAATCTGGCGTACCCGTTCCCGGGTGAGGCCAATTTCACGCCCAACTTCCTCCAATGTACAGATCTCATGACCACGCAAACCGAATCGGCGTGCGACCACTTCTCGTTGTTTTTCAGATAACTCCTCAAGCCAGTTATCGATACTCTGATTAAGATCGCTGTTCTGTAGTAACTCGGCCGGGTTGGCCTCGCGATCATCGGAGATCGTATCCAGAATTGACTTATCCGAATCCGGGCCCAGCGGGGTATCCACCGAAGTCACTCGCTCATTGAGACCCAACATACGCTTGACGTCATTAACCGGGCGGTCCAATAGAGTCGCGATATCTTCCGGACTGGGCTCATGATCAAGCTTCTGGGTCAACTCACGGGCGGCCCGCAAATAGACATTCAACTCTTTTACCACATGGATGGGTAATCGTATGGTACGAGTCTGATTCATGATTGCACGTTCGATGGTTTGGCGAATCCACCAGGTAGCGTACGTCGAGAAGCGAAAGCCCCGTTCGGGGTCAAACTTTTCCACGGCCCGGATTAACCCCAGGTTACCTTCTTCAATCAGATCGAGCAGGGTGAGCCCTCGATTGACATAACGCCGGGAAATTTTAACCACCAACCGCAGATTACTCTCAATCATGCGTCGACGACCCGCTTCGTCACCCTTGATCGCCAGACGAGCAAAGTAGACTTCCTCTTCCGGGGTCAACAATGGTGAAAAGCCTATTTCATTAAGATAGATCTGGGTCGCATCCAGACTTTTATGGAACTTATCATCGTCACTCACACGACGGCGAGTTCGAGGTTGCGGTCGAGGAACCGCTTTAATGGTCTTATTTTCTGTTTTCGCTTTGGATTTTGCTTTAGTTATTGTTTTTGATTTAGTTATTGTTTTTGTTTTACTCGCTGAGTCGTTTAGCTTCGCTTTCGCTTCAGCCTCGACGACATCACCGTCTTCCCTTTTTACTGACATCCTCATAGCCCTATACCTTATCGACGTAAATCGTTTGTATTAGATGGTCAGCATCCAGCTAACCTAGGGTTGTCACTCTCTTCTATTTACGCGGTAAATATTGCAATGGATTTACAGGCTTGCCATTTTTTCTTATTTCAAAATGTAGCTTTGCCCGGTTGGTCCCCGATGATCCAATCTCTGCAATTTTCTGTCCCGCCTTAACGCTATCTCCCTCCTTAACAAGCATTTTACTGTTGTGTGCATAAGCACTCAGAAAAGTGCTGTTGTGTTTCACTATTAATAGTCTGCCGTAACCCAACAGACCGCTCCCGGCGTAGACGACCCTTCCAGGGCCGGCTGCCTTAACAGGCTCGCCTAATTTCCCACTGATATCAATACCCTTGTTCACCTGCCCTTTTGAACTGTAGTACTGAATAACTTTGCCTCGACTTGGCCATTGCCAGCGAACCGGCCCCCGATTAACCGGAACCTTACTTTTCTTAGCGGCGGGTTTGGATACGGCTTTAGTAGCAGACTTTTTGGTTTTCGGCTTGCTACTGGTTTTGGCTTTGGGTGCAGAAGAAGATTTTCGCGCAGACTTGCTGGGAGTGTAGAGGGACAGTTTCTGGTTGGGATAGATGGTGTAGGGGGAACGAATGTTGTTGGCGTTTGCTAACTCCTGAAAGTCCCTTCCATAGCGCCAAGCGATAGAGTAAAGCGTTTCTCCGGGCCTCACCAAATGATAACCCCAGGTCACTTTAGGCGGTTTTGTGCGATCGCTGACAGGAGCATAAGGAGCGTCACTCGCACAGCCAGAGAGCAGCATAAGACCGCCAAGCAACAGTGCCCTGCAAAGCCATCGCATCCACTGCTGCTGTATTGTACGAGTCTCGATCACTGCTTATCCCAGCTTGTGTCCGTAAAATGATGTGTCGTCGCTTTATTTCTTTCCGCTATATAAAGAAAAAATAATAACCAATAAAATCTAAAAAAAATGCTTTAATTTTTGGAGGCAATCAAAATCTTATCTTTTATTAACTTACAAACCATTAAACCCCGGGTCAAAGCGTCCAATCAACGAGTCAAGACGGTGATTCTAAAATTTTCGCTTTTTCCTCTTCGCCTCTTTTTACGCTCGTATTTGTTCGTTAATGCAAACATCCATCGTGCCAATGCCTAATCGGTTTGCGACGTTTTAACCGCGACCCCCGTAAGAATCAGCACAAGAATGATGGCAAATAGCATTAAAGCTAAGGATTCCCCCAAGTGAGCAGGCCCTATTTGTGCCTCAAAATGCCAGGGAGACACATTTTTCTGTAGTAACGGCACCATCTCACCGGCACTGTTTTGACGAAAGCTGAGCGTCTCCTTCCAGGGCCAAACCTTGTTAAGCGACCCCAGCATCAAGCCACACAGAAAGGCCATGGTGACGCCGTGAAAGTGGTGCAACAACCAATTTAGCAGTCGCGAAAAAGACAGTAATCCGACCACACAGCCTGCAGCCACGGTCGCCAGAACACTCAGCTCAAAACCCTTGATCGCAGCTAAGACCGGCGCATACAACCCCAACAAGAGCAAAATAAAACTGCCAGATATGCCCGGCAAAATCATCGCACAGACGGCTATGGCGCCGGCCACGAATAGAGTCGGTAAGTCAGGTGTCAACTGCAAAGGCTGAGCAACGGTTATAAACCACGCCAAAGCAGTACCTGCCAGAAGGGCAATCGCCGCTGCAGGGTTCCAACGTTCAAGGCTGCGTGCGACATAAACGGCAGACACCAGAATCAAGCCAAAGAAAAAGGACCAAAGCATCTCAGGATAGGTCTGTAACAGGAAGGTAATCACTCGGGCAAGGGAAAGTATGCTCAGCAATACCCCGGAAAACAGAGTCAGTAAAAAGCCACCATCAATATAACGCCATAATGGGCCGATCTGAGCCTTGCGCAAAAGACCCACCGCTCGCAAATCGAACCGGCTCAGGGCTTCAAGAAGACGGTCATAGATGCCGGTGATCAGGGCCATTGTGCCACCGGATACCCCCGGTACCACATCCGCCGCTCCCATGGTCATGCCTTTGGCAAAAAGAGCAATGCGCTGCCGCCATTGGTTCATCGATTTAACATCCTTATGAAACTAGCGAATCGCGCCGGCAAGTAAGGGAACAAAGCGAACGGCTTCGATGGTTTCACTGCTAATACCCTCTTCCGTTTTCTGGATCAGCTTTAGCTGTTGCTGGCCACCGCCTCCTACCGGAATCACTAAACGGCCGCCGATCGACAGCTGTTCGATCAGTTCCGCCGGGATGGATTCAGGCGCGGCTGTCACCAGAATGCCATCAAAGGGGCCCTGTTCCGGCCACCCCATACCACCGTCAGCGTGCTTTAGCTGGACATTTTGCAGTTTGAGAGTCCGCAATCGTTGACGGGCTTTATCTTGCAACGGCCTTATACGTTCTACACTAAAAACCTGATCGACCATCTGGGCCAGGACAGCGGTTTGATAGCCGGATCCCGTACCGATTTCGAGCACCCGATGGCGAGGACCTTCGGCTAATAGCAGCTCGGTCATCCGAGCCACAATATACGGCTGGGATAGCGTTTGCCCCTGCCCAATAGGCAACGCCGTGTCTTCGTAGGCACGATGGGACAAGGCCTCATCAACAAAAATATGGCGAGGGATATTCCTAATCACATCCAATACCGCTGCATTTTCAATACCTTCATCGCGCAACCGCTGTATCAGCCGGTCCCGTGTGCGCTGAGAGGTCATACCGATCCCTCGCAGGTCCACGTCACTCATCTTACTTCCCCTAACCAGTTCTCTACATTGGAGAACGCATCATAATGTGTTTTATCGATCTGTAAGGGTGTCACCGAAACAAATCCGGCCTGCACCGCATGAAAGTCTGTGCCTTCTCCCGCATCTTCTCCCTTACCTACCACCGAAATCCAATACCCTTCATTGCCTCTGGGATCGGTTACCTTGACCGGCCGCGCAGCCCTGGCCCGATGCCCCAGACGTGTCAGTTGAACACCTTTTAGCTCCTCAAGGGGCAAATCTGGAATATTAACATTGAGAATACTACGAGCGGGCATCGATAGCTGGTCAATTGTTGCCAGCATCCGCTTGACCACCTCAACCGCCGTTTCCAAATGGGTGGTTGACCGTGAGCAAAGCGAAATCGCTAACGCCGGGCGGGGTAAAAAACGACCCTCTAATGCCGCAGCCACTGTTCCCGAATACAACACATCATCACCAAGATTGGCGCCCAGATTGATACCCGATATCACCATATCCGGTACCGAATCCAGCATGCCGTTGAGCGCCAGATGGACGCAATCGGTCGGGGTTCCGTTCAAGCTGGTAAAGCCATTGTCTTGCCGGGTACAACGCAGCGGCCGATCCAGCGTCAAGGCACTGCTGGCCCCACTGCGATCACGATCCGGGGCCACGACCACGCAATCGAAGGATTGCCTGACACATTGATACAGTGCATCGAGCCCCGGGGCAAACACCCCATCGTCATTGGATAACAAAATCTGCATGGATCAGGACGACTCCGTATCAAGGCATTCTCTTAACAGTGATGTGGCATAGCTACCACTTTCCAGAACAAAGCTGAGCAATAGGTCGTCATCTTCAAAATGCCATTCGAGCTCGCTCGCCAGAGACACCAAACGCCTCCGCTCCTGCTTCATCCCAGCAGCTTCCAGTCCGGAACATAATTCCGGCTGCTCAATCGACAAGCGTGTTTCTATTGCCGCCACTTCGGCCTGAGTTAACAGGTCTCCCCGACCCCAAAGTGGTCCGGTGGCACAAAGCTCCCGCTGATCAAATTTTGACAGAATATCAGGATCAATTCGATCCGCACGCACAATGCTATTTGTACCAAAGAAACCAGGTACATCGCCCAGCTGATAAGTATCCCAACTCTGTTGTTCGATACGCTGAGCCAGCACGTCATTAAACAACCAGGAGCGAGCTGCCGACAGGTAAATAGATCGACGCGAGCGATTACGTACTTTTATTTCCCCACGAAACAACTTCAGGGCCTCATCCAGATTGCCAGCATCGATACCAAAACGTTGATCGCCAAAGTAATTAGGGTACCCCTGTTCAGAAATCTGTTGGAGTCGCTGCTGCAAAAGCACCTTATCACCGGAGAAATCTCTCAGGCGAAGCTTGAAACGATTACCTTTGTGCACTCCGCGCCTGAGTTTTCGTGGATGGCGTTGGGCGCGAAGAATTCGCAGACTCTCATCTTCGTACTGGGAAAGGTCAGGATCGGGTCGCCCTGGCAGTTGAATACCAAACCACTGAGTGGTTACAGCCTGGCGATCCTTGAGCCCAGAAAATGACACGTCGCGGGGGGGCACCTCGCACCATTTGGCCAGCTGGCGTGCTAACCATTCGGTGTTATGCCCCTGTTTCTCGATTTGCAGGAAGAGATGTTCACCCTCACCTTCTGGCTCAAACCCCAATTGCTCCTCGACGATAAAGTCTTCTACCCGAGTTTTTAGCCGAGCAGTACCTGCTGCACCACCGTAGGCTCTTGGCCAGTTTAACCGCTCCTCATTTGATGCTTCGGTCATGAGTCGGCCTTGATCAGCACTACGGCGTGAGCTGCGATGCCCTCTTCCCGTCCGGCGTAGCCAAGCTTTTCAGTGGTCGTGGCTTTGATATTCACCTCGGCCAGAGTCACCCTTAGGTCGGCAGCAATATTTTCACGCATGGCAACAATGTGGGGTGCCATTTTGGGCGACTGTGCGATGATGGTCATATCGGCATTTGCCAACAGGAAACCCTCAGAGGCGATCAAACTCACCACATGGCGTAGCAGCTCTCGACTGTCTGCACCGGCATAGCGGGCATCGGTGTCGGGGAAATGCTGGCCAATATCACCCAGGGCAGCCGCGCCCAGTAATGCATCGCACAGCGCATGGATCAGCACGTCACCATCCGAATGAGCCACCATTCCCGAATGATGATCCATACGTACACCACCAATGATCAAATGATCACCCTCACCGAAACGGTGGACATCAAAGCCATGTCCGATTCTCATGTGCTCTCCTACTATTGCGCGACTTGTTGCCGCGCAAGATAAAACTCTGCCAACGTCAGGTCTTCGGGCCGGGTAATTTTGATGTTGTCTGATGCGCCTTCGATCATCCGTGGATGGTAACCAAAAGCTTCTATCGCAGCCGCTTCATCGGTAACCAATTCATCGCGCTCAAGAACGTAGGCCAATGCCTGGCGCAATAGTCCGTATCGAAACATCTGCGGGGTATAGGCATGCCACAGTTGCTCCCGATCGACGGTAGCGACGATATCTCCCGAAACATTGGTACGCTTCATAGTATCGCGCACCGGCACTCCCAACAGGCCACCAACCTCATGTGATTGCAGACAATCCCAGAGTCGCTGTAAATCCTGCCTTCGGATGCAGGGTCTGGCCACATCATGCACCAATATCCAATCCCTATCTCTGGCGTGTTTATGCAAACGCTGCAATCCATTAAATACCGAGTGGCAACGTTCTTCTCCGCCATCACAGCGGATAACGTCCGGCTCTTGCAAGCCAGGGATAGCGGCCTGGTAGGGGTCCCCGGGCGCCAGGACCACAACCACTTGCTCAATTGGGGAGAAATTCCGTAAACGATCCAGCGTATGCTCAATGACAGTCTTACCATCGAGTTCAAGGTATTGCTTGGGGCGATCGGCTCCCATACGTTTACCAATGCCAGCGGCCGGTACGATGGCATAGCATCGGGAAGATTGTTCATCAGCTGAGGGGGTATTTGTCATAGTCGTCATCGCGCAGCATAGGGCCTGTTATTCGGTCGGGGTCAGATAGAACTGCTCACCCTCTTTGATCATTCCCAAATCGCTTCGTGCACGTTCTTCCAGGGTATCGACTCCCTGTTGCAGTTCAACCACTTCCGCCTCCAACACTCGATTACGCTGCTCGAGGCGTTGATTTTCCGACCGCTGCTGGTCTATTTGCGCATTGACCTCTCTTAACTGACTGAGGCTGCTTTCACCAAACCACAGGCGATACTGTAACGCCAAAAGCATTACGGCAAGCAGGACTATCAATGCCTTGAAGGGTAATCTCACAAAATCGACCACAGAATTATTCCGGCAGAACCCCTCTACCGATCAACACAAACGATGAGCATACCATTCACCTAAGGCCCGAGGGTACTGATGCGGGCACAAAAAAGGGATCTTACCGATCCCTTTTTTGTCGTATCAACCGTTGGATCAGGCTTTAAACTCCGCCAGACCACGATACGGCGCCATACCGTCAAGCTGCTCTTCGATACGAAGCAACTGGTTGTACTTGGCAACACGATCGGATCGGCACAGGGAACCGGTTTTGATTTGTCCCGCAGCGGTGCCTACCGCCAGATCGGCAATAGTAGCATCTTCGGTCTCACCACTACGGTGAGAGATAACGGCCGTGTAACCTGCCTGCTTGGCCATTGCGATGGCATCCAGGGTTTCGGACAAGGAGCCGATCTGGTTGAACTTGATCAGAATCGAGTTGCCCACACCTTTTTCGATGCCGTCCTTCAAAATACGTGTATTGGTCACAAACAGATCATCACCAACCAGTTGTACTTTGCTGCCAATCTGGTCGGTCAACACTTTCCATCCATCCCAGTCTGACTCATCCATACCATCTTCGATTGAGATAATGGGGTAGCGCTCGGCGAGTCCAGCCAGATAATCTGAAAAGCCTTCGGCATCAAAGACTTTGCCTTCTCCCGCCAGATCGTACTTACCGTTTTTATAGAACTCGGAAGATGCGCAATCCAGAGCCAGGGTCACATCCTCTCCCAGCTGGTAGCCGGCACTGGAAACCGCCTCAGCGATCACCTCTAGTGCGGCTTCATTAGATGGCAGGTTAGGCGCAAAACCGCCCTCATCACCAACGGCGGTATTCAGGCCACGCTGCTGAAGCACTTTTTTCAGGCTGTGAAAAATTTCCGCGCCAACGCGCAGAGCCTCGGCAAAGCTATCAACCTTGACCGGCTGGATCATAAATTCCTGAATATCAACATTGTTGTCGGCATGCTCACCACCGTTGATAATATTCATCATCGGCACCGGCATGCTGTACTGGCCAGAGGTGCCATTCAAATCGGCGATATGCTGATACAACGGGATGTTCTTTTCTTGTGCGGCCGCCTTGGCCGCGGCAAGGGAGACCGCCAGAATCGCGTTTGCACCCAGGACTTCTTTATTGTCCGTACCATCGAGTTCGATCATCGCGTTGTCGAGATCACGCTGGGCACTGGTATCCATACCCAGCAAACGCTCACGAATACGGGTATTAATGCCTTCAACGGCTTTGCGAACACCTTTCCCAAGGTAGCGAGACTTATCGCCATCACGCAGTTCCAGCGCTTCGCGTGAACCGGTTGAAGCCCCGGAAGGGGCACAGGCTCGCCCAATAGTGCCCGAAGCCAGAATCACATCCGCTTCAACTGTTGGGTTACCGCGTGAATCGAGAACTTCCCGCGCTTTGATGTCGACAATCTCTACCATCTGTTGATCTCTCCAGTAAAAATAGGTTGTTCGTTAATCGTTGCTGATCGGGTCCAGGCCTTTGGTGACCTCGTCGATCGCTTTCATTTGCTTCAGAAAGGGTTCCAGTTGATCCAGGCGCAGTGCGCAAGGACCATCACACTTGGCTTGCTGAGGATCCGGATGGGCTTCCAGGAAAAGCCCCGCGATGCCCTGACTCATTCCTGCCCGGCCAAGATCGGCCACCTGGGCACGGCGGCCGCCGGCACTATCACTTCGTCCACCCGGCATTTGCAAGGAGTGGGTGACATCAAAGACCACCGGATAGCCAAAGGCTTTCATCAAACCGAAACCCAACATGTCTACCACCAGGTTGTTATAACCGAAGCTGGTACCACGCTCGCACAGCATTAATTGATCGTTACCGGCCTCTTCACACTTTGTGAGGATGTGTTGCATTTCACGAGGCGACAGAAACTGGGCTTTTTTGATATTAATGATCGCATTGGTTTTTGCCATTGCCATAACCAGGTCGGTCTGACGAGACAGAAACGCGGGCAACTGAATAATGTCAGCGACTTCTGCCGCAGGTTGACATTGTTCCGGCTCATGCACATCAGTAATCACTGGCACGGAAAACTGCTGCTTCACTTCCTGAAGGATTTTAAGCCCCTCGTCGAGCCCAGGTCCGCGAAATGAATTGATTGAGGAACGATTCGCCTTGTCAAAGGACGCCTTGAAAACGTAAGGAATACCCAGTTTGTTGGTAACCTCTACATAGGCCTCGGCCACCTGCATGGCCAGATCGCGAGATTCCAGGACATTCATGCCGCCCAGCAGCACGAAGGGCAAATCATTGGCAATCTTAATATCCCCAACAGGGATCACTTTTTGGGTAACGGACTGACTCATACCCGGGTCTCCTCTTGACGGCTCAGGGCCGCACTGACAAAACCACTGAACAGAGGGTGCCCATCACGAGGTGTCGAGGTGAATTCCGGATGGAACTGACAGGCAACATACCAGGGATGATCCGGCACTTCGACGATTTCAACCAGCGAATTGTCGGCCGAACGACCGGCAATCATCAGCCCAGACTCTTCCAGCTGCTTAACGTAATTGTTGTTCACTTCAAAACGGTGACGATGGCGTTCGGCAATCACATTATCCCCGTAAGCCTCGTGGGAGCGGGAACCGGAGGTCAGATTACACTGCTGGCTACCCAGGCGCATGGTGCCGCCAAGGTCAGAATCATTGGCCCGTTGCTCAACATCGCCTTCGGCGGTGGTCCACTCGGTAATCAGACCGATCACAGGATGTTCGATATCCTGGCCAAACTCGGTACTGTTGGCCCCTTCCAGCCCGGCCATATGACGAGCGTATTCAATAACAGCGACCTGCATACCCAAACAGATTCCCAGATAGGGCACCTTGTTTTCCCGAGCATAGCGGGCGGCCATAATCTTGCCTTCCACACCACGATGCCCGAAACCTCCGGGGACCAGAATAGCGTCCGCCCCTTCGAGTAAATCGATACCTTCCTGCTCAATCTTTTCGGAGTCGATGTATTTCAACTTAATTTTAGTGCGAGTTTTCAGACCGGCGTGCTTCATTGCCTCAATCAACGACTTGTAAGCATCCAGCAGCTCCATGTACTTACCCACCATGGCGACTGTCACTTCGTGCTCAGGGTTCTTCTCGGCATCAATAACCGCATCCCACTCACTCAGGTCCGCTTCATCACATTCCAGATGGAAACGTTTGGCTACCAGAGAATCAACACCCTGCGCGTGCAACATGGAGGGAATTCGATAGATGGTATCGGCATCTTCCAACGAGATAACGGCCTGTTCTTCCACGTTGGTAAAGAGGGAAATTTTACGGCGTGACGAACGGTCAATATGGTGGTCGCTGCGACACACCAAAATATCGGGCTGTAGACCGATAGAGCGCAGCTCCTTCACCGAGTGTTGGGTCGGTTTGGTTTTGGTCTCACCCGCGGTGGCGATATAGGGCACCAACGTCAGGTGCATCAACATAGCGCGGTTGTAACCCAGCTCAACTTTAAGCTGACGCACCGCTTCCAGGAAGGGTTGGGATTCAATATCACCCACAGTACCGCCGATCTCGACCAGAGCGACATCAGCGTCACCTGCACCTTCGATTACCCGGCGTTTAATCTCATCGGTAATATGGGGAATGACCTGTACGGTGCCGCCGAGATAATCACCGCGACGCTCCTTACGCAACACGTGCTCGTATACCCGCCCTGTGGTGAAATTATTCCCCTGACGCATGGTAGTACGAATAAAGCGCTCATAGTGACCCAGGTCGAGATCTGTTTCGGCCCCATCTTCGGTCACAAACACCTCTCCGTGCTGGAAAGGGCTCATGGTTCCCGGATCGACATTGATATAGGGATCGAGCTTTAGCATGGTGACCTTAAGACCACGAGCTTCAAGGATAGCAGCAAGGGATGCAGCGGCAATGCCTTTCCCCAATGAAGAAACAACACCACCGGTGACGAATATATAGTGCGTCATGTAAGACCCGTTGAATAGCAAGTTGGCGGCAAGGCGCCGCGACAGCGAAGGGAGACGTCAAGTCATCTCGAGATGGGGTTGCAGGATACCAGAAGGTGTCTGCCAGCTCAATCCGTCGCATCCCACTTTGGTGGTTGCCAGGTAAGATTCAGGCCTTCCGCATCCGGAGGTGCCGAAAACCCCTGCAAGACACCAATAGAAGGGATAGCTACCAGCTCCTTACCCCTCACTAAAAGAGGCCAACGATCCCTCAGCCAGGGTGGAATCCCTCGTTCCTGCATCAGTTTTTTATAAGATTTACTGCCTTCTCGACCGCACAGGCGAATACGAAGAGAGGGCTCCAAGTCAGCCCGATATTTTAACTGCAAGGACCCTATATCGGCCTGCAAACGAGATCCACCCGATGAATCAATTACTGCCTTCAAGACACCATTACCCTCGAGCGCAAAAGACTGCTGCCCCTCCAATGCAAAACACTGGGTTGCCTTGGGCATTTCAAGGCGTTTTCGCAGCACCAGCTGACCCCGATAGCGGCGCACCTCCCACTCTTGCCACTGCACGGAGGGATTCGCATCCTCGCGACTGTTAGCTAGCAGCCGCAACTGCTCACAAACGGCCTCTCCCGGCACCGCAACACCTGCCTGTCGCAACCAAAACCTCAACAGATTTCGTTGTCGTCTGGCCGATAAAGCTGCAACTGTCGACCAACACAATAGCGGGTGGCCAGCCAGCCAGGGAGATTCCTCCCCCTTGGCAACATAACATTGCGCCAAATCGATAGCCGCCAGCTCATCCAACAGGGCGCTGTCTTCGGCCAGACGACCTGCTTGCCTGGCCAACCGGGCACTGATTTCTGGCCAGCGCCCCTTCAATAGAGGCAACACCTGGTGGCGAAAGAAGTTGCGATCGAATCGGAGTAACTGGTTATTATCATCTTCGACCCAATCCAGACCACGGGATTCAGCGTACTGACTCAGCTGGTCATGGCTGACGTCAAGCAAGGGGCGCAGAAGCTGCCCGCCCCCCAAAGGGCGCTGTCTTGGCATCGCTCCCATCCCCCTGGAGCCCGAGCCTCGAATAAGACGATACAGTAAGGTTTCCGCCTGATCTCTCTGGTGATGGGCGAACAAAAAGCAGTCGCCAGCCTTGCAGAGGCGTTCCATAACATCGTATCGGGCCTGACGTGCGAGCTCTTCAATGTTGGTCTCAGCCGCGCCAATCGAAACCCGAAAAGACTCATAGGGTACCTCCAAACGCTCACACAGCGCCCGGCAATGCAATTCCCACTGACCGGAACTGGGGCTGAGTTGATGGTCGATATGCAGAGCATGCAGGACACCGATATAGCCTTCACGGCGAAGCCGCACCATCAGGTCAAGCAATACCGCAGAGTCCATGCCACCACTGAAAGCAACCACCATTCTTCGAGAGCGCAAAGGCTCAAGCACAGACTTCAGGTGATCGGGTTGTAACAATGAGATCGACATCGGCAAAGGCATCTAGAAAATGAATCGACAGCATACCAGAAGGCACTCTGGGGCAGTGACCGTTGATAATCTAAAGTTGGATACAACAAATGCCCGACCAAGCACTGCTTGACCGGGCATTTATGAGTAAATCGACGGGTCGGTTTTAATCGATGCCGTAGGATAGCAAACGTTGGTAACGACGCTCGAGCAACTCTTCGGAGGAGAAATCAGACAGCGTATCCAGCTGAGTCAGCAGGGCCTGCTTGAGATCGTTCGCCATCTGCTCTCTACTGCGATGCGCACCACCCAGGGGCTCCGAAATAACCTGATCAACCAGTCCCAACTCATGCAGCCGACCGGCCGTAATACCCATAGCTTCAGCGGCGTCGGGCGCCTTCTCAGCACTGCGCCAAAGAATCGAAGCACAGCCTTCAGGTGAGATCACCGAATAGGTGGAATACTGCAACATCATCAAATGATCGCAGACACCAATGGCCAGGGCACCTCCCGATCCGCCCTCTCCTACCACGGTAGAGATCACAGGCACTTTCAGGCGTGACATAACCGCCAGATTGAAAGCGATCGCTTCACTTTGTCCACGCTCTTCGGCATCGATTCCCGGGTAGGCACCCGGGGTGTCAATAAAGGTCAAAATGGGCATATTGAAACGTTCTGCCATCTCCATCAGCCGGCACGCCTTACGGTACCCTTCGGGCCTTGGCATACCGAAATTGCGGCGTACTTTCTCTGGCACATCCCGCCCTTTCTGATGACCAATTACCATCACGGGCCGTCCTTCCAATCTCGCCATACCACCAATAATGGCTTTATCGTCGGCAAAATGGCGATCGCCATGAAGCTCATCGAAATCGGTGAACATCAGGTCGATATAATCTTGGGTATAGGGGCGCTGGGGATGACGGGCCAGCTGGGCAATTTGCCAGGAGCTCAAATCCTTAAAAATCGATTCGGTCAGAGAACTGCTTTTATCCTGTAAGCGCTGAATCTCTTCATTGATGTTCAGTTCATTGTCACTTCCGACCAGGCGAAGCTCCTCAATTTTGGCTTCAAGGTCAGCGATCGGTTGTTCGAAATCAAGATAGTTGGGGTTCATGGCGTTCCGTTTACCATCGCATTTATTTATGCAACTGAGTTAAAAGGTTCACTGGATTAGCCGCTCACCTTACGTGATTCACCGGATGGAGTCGAGTTACAAAAAGTAAGCGATCATGCCATCCGGGTAATCAAAAAGGGCGCCTTATGAGCTATCGATTATCCCCCTTTTCCTGTCAGGGATTACTACTCGGCTCAGTTATAACTCAAGCTCACCTGCTCTTTGCCATAACGATCCTTCAACTCCTGAATCAACTCATCACTGGGCTCTACTCGCCACTCTTCTCCCAGACGGAGTGTGGCCCTGGCATCGTCGCGTAAATAGTCGAGCTGAACCAGTGTTCCTCCCGAATGTTCGCCCAGCAGTTGTGCCAGCGAATCCGCAAAGCTACCGTGACATTGCTCGGCCGTCATGGCCAAATTCAGGAATCGGGCGTACTGCTGACGGGCTTCAACAAGACTCATTAGACGTTTGGCGCGAACCTTTAAGCCTCCGGAATAATCATCAAAACTGACCTCGCCTTCGACAAATACCAGAGTATCTTTGGTGATCAGATGCTGGTATTGCTCGTAACAATCGGCAAAGATCGATACTTCCATACGACCACTGCGATCATCCAGGGTAATAAAGGCCATTTTGTCGCCACGCTTATTCTTCATCACGCGCGATGCAACAATTAACCCCGACAGGTTCTGACTCTCCCGTGCAGGCTTGAGATCATTGATACGGTTACGGACAAAATGTCGTAACTCTTTCTCATATTCATCAATGGGATGACCGGTCAGGTAGATACCCAGAGTGTCTTTTTCACCCTTGAGGCGCTCTTTATCAGTCAACTCCCTGGCGTTCATAAACTGCTCGTAGGCACTACTTTCACCGACCGCAACCAATTCACCGAAGAGGTCGGTATGGCCACTATCGATACTTTTGGCCGACTGACCTGCAGCCTTGATAGCATCTTCCATCGCCGCCAGCAAAATGGCCCTGCGCTGCCCCAACGTCAGCTCGCCGGCAGGCGCTAGTTTATCGAGAGCACCGGCTCGGACCAGTGCTTCCAGAACCCGCTTATTGATCTTCTTGACGTCCACCCGCTTGCAGAAATCGAACAAATCGATAAACGCGCCGCCCCGTTGGCGAGCCAACTGAATCGCCTCGATAGGCCCTTCACCAACACCTTTGATCGCACCCAGACCATAAACGATTTCATTGCGCTCATTGACGGTAAACCGATATTCACTGCCGCTCACATCCGGAGGCACAATCACCAGCTTCATTTCACGACACTCTTCGATCAGGGTCACGATTTTATCGGTGTTTTGCATATCAGCCGTGAGCACGGCTGCCATAAACGGAGCGGGATAATGGGTTTTCAGCCAGAGCGTTTGGAAAGACACCAGGGCATAGGCCGCCGAGTGAGACTTGTTGAATCCGTAGCCGGCAAACTTTTCCATCAGGTCAAAGATCGGACCGGACAGGTCTTCATCAATACCGCGCCCCTTGGCTCCATCCATAAAGAGCACACGCTGCTTGGCCATCTCCTCGGGCTTTTTCTTACCCATGGCTCGCCGCAACAGATCGGCTCCACCCAGGGTGAAACCGGCCAGCACCTGGGCAATCTGCATGACCTGTTCCTGATACAGAATGATGCCATAGGTGGGCTCCAGTACAGGTATCAAATCGTCATGTTGATAGTCCGAGTGAGGATAGGATAGCTTTTCCCGGCCGTGTTTTCGGTTGATAAAGTCATCTACCATGCCCGAGCCGAGCGGCCCGGGACGGAACAGTGCCACCAGGGCGATGATATCTTCAAAATTACTGGGCTGCAGGCGCTTGATCAGGTCCTTCATGCCCCTTGATTCAAGCTGGAATACCGCAGTAGTTTCGGCCCGCTTGAGGAGATCGAAGGACGCCTTGTCCTCAAGATCAATCTGCATAATATCCAGCGGGGGCTCATCGCTTTGAGCCCGTACCTTATTGACCGTATCCAGGGCCCAGTTAACGATGGTCAGAGTCCTTAGCCCCAGGAAGTCAAACTTCACCAGACCAGCTGATTCTACATCGTTCTTGTCATACTGGGTCACCAGACTCTGGCCCTGCTCATCACAATAGAGCGGCGCAAAATCGGTCAATTTGGATGGAGCAATAACTACCCCGCCCGCGTGCTTACCGACATTTCGGGTGATACCCTCGAGCTTGAGGGCCATCTCCCAGATCTCCCCGGCCTGCTCGTCTAGCTCGACGAATTCCTTTAGGGCAGCCTCTTGCTCTATGGCTTTTTTCAGCGTCATGCCGACTTCGAAAGGAATCATCTTGGACAGTTTGTCAGCCAGACCATAGGACTTACCCTGGACTCGAGCCACATCACGCACCACCGCTTTGGCTGCCATGGTACCAAAGGTAATGATCTGGGAGACGGCTTCACGGCCATAGGTTTCGGCCACATAATCGATCACCCGATCCCGACCGTCCATACAGAAATCAACGTCGAAATCGGGCATCGAAACCCGCTCAGGGTTCAGGAACCGCTCGAACAGAAGATCGTAGGGAATTGGATCCAGATCGGTAATCTCCAGCGCATAAGCCACCAGCGAACCTGCACCCGAACCACGCCCAGGACCCACCGGGATACCATTGGCCTTGGACCAGCGAATGAAGTCCATAACAATCAGGAAGTATCCGGGAAAGCCCATCTGAATAATGATATCGAGTTCGAACTTGAGCCGATCATAATAGAGCTTGCGTTGCTCGGCGCACTGCTGCTCATCCAGCCCTTCCAGCACCGGTTTCAAGCGCATTTCCAGCCCTTCCGAACTGGCCTGACGGAAATAGTCATCCATCGTCATCCCTTCCGGGACAGGATAGTCAGGCAGGAAATAGGTACCCAACTGCACTTCAATGGTGCAACGCCTGGCGATTTCGACACTGTTTTCCAAAGCTTCCGGGAGATCGGCAAACAGCTCGGACATCTCGGCAGGCGTTTTTAAATACTGTTCTTCACTGTACAGCCGTGGGCGCCTTGGGTCGTCTAACGCCCGGCCTTCACCCACACAGACACGGGTTTCGTGGGCCTCGTAGTCATCTTTATCGAGAAACATAACATCATTGGTTGCGACCACCGGACAGCCGGCGCGCTCCGCCAACGCCACCGCCTGATGCAAATGCTCTTCATCACCGGCACGAGAGGTACGCTGTACTTCCAAATAAAAGCGATCACCAAACACGGCGCGCCATTCAGCCAATAGCTGTTCGGCATCATCAATATGTCCCGACATCAGAGCTTGACCTACTTCACCCTGACGAGCACCACACAAAGCAATCAAGCCCTCTGACGCTTGTTTGACCCAGTCGCGCTGAACCACAGCAATACCCTGCTTCTGGCCATGCTGGTAGCCGCGGGAAATCAACTCGGTAAGATTGCGATATCCATCCGCATTGGTAATCAGCAGTAGAAGTCGAGTCGGTGGCAAAGCCGGATCAAGGTTCTCCACCCACATGTCGGCACCGCAGATCGGTTTCAGCCCTGCGCCCATTGCACCGCCATAAAACTTCACCAACGCGAACAGGTTGGATTGATCCGTCATGGCAACGGCGGGCATACCCATCCCGGAGACAGCAGCGATCAAGGGTTTAAGCCGAACCAGGCCATCCACAAGGGAGTATTCCGTATGCAACCGGAGGTGAACAAACTGTGAAGACATAAGAGCAGAACTACCAGCTAAAGTAATGGGCCATCTTAGCAGTACCCAAGGCATTGGTTAACCGCTAGAATAGAGTCTCGTTGAATCTAACGTGCACTGGCAGGAAGCTGTGTTTGATGGAGGGCAGCTCGCCAATACCAGCTATGATGCATCGCAATCTGTTTTTTGGGCCAATCCCCCTGGCCAGCTTGATACTGGCCTTCTTAGGCTCCTATAGCCAGAGCCTGTTGGCCGCAGAAAGATCCTGTAACTCCCTGACATTCAGTGGCAATTCTGAATACCCACCTATTCTCTGGCGTGACCCTGACAATCCGGACAAACTGACCGGCGTCGTTGTCGAGGTTCTGGAGATGGCGCTATCCCCTATTAATATTAATTTGAATGCTCAATATGTAGGGCCCTGGTCAAGGGCCCAAAAGAAAGCACAAAAAGGTGAAATTGACGGACTAGCCGGTGCTTTTTTTACCATCCAACGCACCAGTTATCTGGACTATATTGAGCCAGCGCTCATGCAGATTCCCAGTGTTGTATTTGTCCGAGAAGGTAGTCGCGCGCAAGATCACACCCGTGGTTCTCTCACCCATTGGGATCAACTCAAGCCCCTGCGGGGAGTGACCCTGATTAATAACAGTTTCGGGCAGGAGTTTGATACTTACGCCAAGCAGGAGCTTAACATTCATACCGTTCGGTCAGTCACCCTGGCGTTTAATACACTGCTGGCAGGACGATCCGACTATCTGGTGTACGAACTGCAACCGGGCCTGGCCTACAGCGATGCTATGGGAATCACCGCCAAAGTTCGCCACCTGTATCCTCATGTTAATTCCGAGGCGCTCCATATCACCATGGCCAAGCGATCCCCCTGCAACACAACCGAGATAAAAGAACATATTGCGACTTTTCTGAACAATCATATGGACCCAGAAACCATAGATAGAATCACCCTGAAATACCGACATAAATGGCAAGAACAGGTTAACGGGTTAGCGACCACCAAAAATGAGTCTTAACAGGCTGTAGAGCGCTATCAGCAAGCGAAATATGTGTGCGGGAAGAATCAAGAAGCCAAATGTTTGGTATTAGACTTCCAGTAAACGACGCACAGGCCCAAACGAACGACGATGGCTCGGGGTCACTCCCAGCTTTTGCAATGCTTCCAGATGCGCCTTGGTCGGGTAACCTTTATGCTTCGCTATACCATAACCGGGATACTCAAGGTCGAGCTCAATCATTTCCCGATCACGAACCACTTTAGCCAAAATCGAAGCAGCTGAAATCTCAGCCACTCGACCATCACCCTGAATTACCGCCTCGGCTTTGCAAGGAAGCGAGGGGCAACGATTACCATCTATGAGTGCCAGATCGGGTTGTACTTGCAGACCCGCCACCGCCCTTTGCATAGCAAGCATAGTCGCCTGGAGAATATTCAACCGGTCAATTTCCTCGACCGAGGCCCGAGCCACACACCAGCAAAGGGCGCGCTGCTGGATAATCTCAAACAGCGCCTCCCGGCGTTTCTCTGTCAACTTCTTGGAATCATTCAACCCCTCAATGGGTTGAGCCGGATCCAGGATCACTGCTGCGGTCACAACATCACCACAAAGCGGACCCCGTCCGACTTCATCGACACCGGCGACCAGGCGCTGCGCGTCAGAACTGCTTTCAAACAAAGAAAACTGCATACCTACTCCGCAACTAAAGCCAATACGGCTTCCGCGGCGCAATTGCTGGCATCTCGAGCCAACAACTGATGAATCTTTTGATACTCTGGTAACAGTTCCTCGGTCCGATGAAAACTAGCCAACACCGCGTCGGTCAGCTTTTCAGGCGTGGCGTCATCCTGTATCAGTTCTGGCACCAGTTCTTTGCCAGCCAACAAATTAGGCAGCGAAACAAAGGGAATTTTGACCAGGCGCGAGGCAATGCGGTAGGTCATTGGCGATACTCTGTACGCCACTACCATGGGTTTTTTTAGCAGCGTCGCTTCCAGTGTCGCCGTGCCAGACGCAATCAAAATACTATCGGCTGCCGCCATCGCTTCGCGAGACTTTCCCAGCACCAGAGTGATATCGAGTTCAGGCGCCAGCTCGCTGCACAGGGTTTCCAATTGTCGATATCGGGCTTCGTTAACGCAGGGAATGACAAAACGAAAACCGCCAGCCAGCGAGCAGCGTTTGGCCACTTCCAAAAATAATGGAGCTAGCATTCCCACTTCGCCCTCTCGGCTGCCCGGCAGGACTGCCAATAGCTTCTGCCCAGGCAGTACCTTAAGGCCCAGCTCAGAGCGCGCATCCTCAACATCGATATCATGTGGAATACTGTCCGCCAAGGGATGCCCGACAAAACTGACTGGAACTCGATGTTGCCGATAAAAATCGGCTTCGAAAGGCAACAGGCAGAGCATATGATCAACCGAACGCGCTATTTTGAAAATTCTTTTTTGCCGCCAAGCCCACACTGACGGGCTGACATAATGCGCTGTCGGTATACCTGCCTGCTTGAGTTTTAGCTCAACGGGCAAGGTAAAATCAGGCGCATCGATACCGATAAACAGGTCTGGAGGATTATCGAGCATATTACGAACCAAGCGCTTACGAATGCCCAACAGTTCGCGGATTCGACCCAACACCTCGATCAATCCCATGACGGACAAGCGTTCCATCGGCACCATGGAATGGGCACCTTCGGCAATCATCAATGGGCCAGCTATACCGTCAAAAATCGCATTTGGGTAGCGGGCGAGAATAGATCTAATCAAGCCCGAACCGAGAATATCGCCAGAGGCTTCTCCGGCAACGATTCCTATCCTGATGGGGCGCTCAGAAACCTTTATGGCTGGCGAGGAAGAGGTCATAAGAGCGCTCACAAAAACCAACATTAAGCGTCCGGAGCAAACCGAACGGATGGAAAATTATCGTACAATGCCTCGAGTGGAGGTCTTGAGCGAGTCGATAAAGAGCTGTAATTCTGGCTCAGGGGACTCAATAGCCTGCAGCTCACCAAGCGCCACGTCCAGCGTTAACCCTTCACGGTAGGTCTTTTTATAGGCCTTTCTCAAGCTTTGCATCAAAGGTTTGCTGTATCCCCGGCGCTTCATACCCTCAAAATTCATACCGTTGGCTTTCGCAGGATGCCCGGAAACCATGACAAATGCAGGGACGTCTTTTAGCACTATCGCACCCGCCGCACACATGCTATAGGAACCCACTCGACAGAACTGATGCACCCCACTCATGGCCGAGAGAATTGCACCATCCCCAATATGGACATGGCCAGCAATGCCAGCATAGTTAGCCAAAATGCAACCATTTCCAATAACGCAGTCATGACCAACATGCGTATAGGCCATAAACAAATTGTCACTGCCAATGAGAGTTAAGGATTCATCCTGAACCGTACCGCGGTGAATTGTGCAGGACTCACGAAAAACATTGTTATCACCAACGACCAGCCTGGTAGGTTCACCAGAGTATTTTTTATCCTGGCAATCTTCCCCAATCGAGGCAAATTGAAAAATTTCGTTGTTACGCCCCAGGGTTGTCGGCCCCTTCACCACCACATGAGAGTGAAGTACCGAACCTTCACCAATTTCAACCTCAGGGCCCACCAGGGTCCAGGGTCCAATCTCAACATTGGCACCAATAATCGCACTGGAGTCGACAATGGCAGACTCATGTATTTTGGCAGAGGGATGAATTCCAGGGCTGGTCTGGCTCAAGATCAGAGTTCCTTTTTTGCACAAATGATTTCAGCGGAGCTTACAACTTTATCATTCACCAAACCCTGGCAAGAAAACTTCCATATATCACGACGCTGAGTGATAAATTGGGCCCGTAGATCAAGGCGATCCCCGGGTACTACAGGTTGTTTAAATCGAACTTTATCGGCTCCAGCAAAATAATACACACTGGTGTCTTCCTTGGTTTTTCCACCCATACTAAAACCAAGAATTCCGGCTGCCTGGGCCATTGCTTCAATAATCAGAACGCCGGGCATAATGGGATGACCGGGGAAATGCCCGTTAAAAAATTCTTCATTGACGCTCACATTTTTATAGCAAGCGATGGTATTGGCTTCCAGGTCAATATCAACAACCCTGTCAACCAACAAAAAGGGGTAACGCTGAGGAAGGTATTCCTTTATCTGCTCAATAGTCATTGTCACTTTGTAATACCCACTAAAATACGTTGATTCCAGCCATTAAGTCGTAACGGCTAAAATTATGATCGGCCAGCCTCAAGCTTCTTTAAGCGCTTGGCCAAGTCATCCAACTGTCTAAACCGAACCGCATGTTTACGCCACTCACGAGCAGGCATCACTGACCCTGCTCCAGAAGAATAAACACCCGGATCACTAATCGATTTGGTTACAGTGCCCTGCCCCATGATCTGAACATCATCAGCAATGGTGAGGTGGCCCGCAAAACCGGCTTGGCCAGCAATGATACAGCGCTTACCGATGGTTGTACTACCAGAAATTCCGACACAAGAGGCTATTGCTGTACCTTCACCGATAATAACGTTATGCGCGATCTGGATCAGGTTATCCAATTTGGCTCCATCACGAATTTCAGTATTATCGAGCGCTCCACGGTCAATCGTGGTATTGGCGCCAACCTCAACATTGTCACCAATAATAACGCCACCTATCTGGGCAATTTTATGCCAGCCATTCGGCCCCGGAGCATTACCAAAACCATCACCACCAATCACCGCACCGCTTTGGATTATACACCCCTTGCCGATGCTGATACCGTGATACACCGTGACATTTGGGAACAAATGAGTATTATCACCCACAACTGTATCGGCACCGATCACAGTACCGGCATCCAACCGCACACCCGCACCAATACGAGCACCCTCGGCCACAACCACATTCGGACCTATACAAGCTGTTGCGTCAACTTGCGCTAACGGGTGAACAACAGCGCTCTGATCAACCCCCGACGACGGAATAGGGCACGGATCGAACAGATGAGAAAGGATAGCGTAGCCAAGATAGGGATTCGTCAACACCAGAGCATTCCCCTGATATTGTTCAGCCGCTTTTTCTGTCAACAATACAGCACCCGCCTGGGTAGTCTCGAGGTGATGAGCATAAGAGGGATTGGCAAGAAAACTCAGCTGATTGCTCGTAGCCGTTTGCAAATTAGCCATGCTATCGACCCTATAATGCTGATCACCCTGAACTCTGGCATCAACTTTTAGGGCCAATTCAGCCAGATCGTAGCTACTTTTATGACTCATGCTTTTCTCCGCTAGGCACTGCAACTGCAGCGCATTATACCCATTTTCCGAAGCTTTAATGCTGACCTTCATAACCGAATAAGACAAAGGGGGACCGAAGCCCCCCCCCTGATATACATTTTTCTCTAGAACAGACTAACCCGCCGGCGAATTAACTGCCTTTATTCAGCTGCTGAATTACCTTAGGGGTAATATCGATAGCAGGGCTAGCAAACACCAGACTGCTACGTTCCAAAACCAGGTCATATCCCCCTTCCGCGACGACGGCCTTAATGGCCTTCTCTAACTTGGGACGCAGAGCATCGATTTCAGCCCGGTCGGCCTGGTTTTTTTGACTCTGTAACTGCTTGGACTTGTATTCAAAATCCTGTGCCTTACTTTGTAATTCCATTTGCAACGCTTCTTTTTCACTTTCGCTCATAGCAGCACTGTCACGCTGAAACTTTTCTCGCAGGCGTTTACCCTCTTCTTCCAGCTTTTTTAACTCGTTAATCTGGCCTCCGAAACGCTCTTCGGCTTTCTTGGCATAGGCTTTCGCCGCGTCAGACTCCATCATCGCCATTTGGTAATTAACGACAGCTATTTTGGTTTCCGCCTGGACACCCGATACCGCTAAAAAACCCAAGGCCAGAATTACCAGCTGCATAAACTTGTTCATACTTTCTCCTGCTCGTTTAAAGTCTTTTTAGAAGCTCTGCCCAAGAGCAAACTGAAATACTTCCGTGTCATCATCAGATTCGTCTTTCAGTGGCGTCGCCAGGGTAAAGCTAAGCGGCCCCATTGCGGTTATCCAGGTCAGACCTACACCCGCCGAAGCTCGAAGATCTGAAAAACTGACGTTGCTGCAATTTTTAATGACGGTACTACGTTCACAGTCATCATCAAACACATTACCCGCATCAATAAAGACCACGGTGCGCAGTGACCGCTGATCCTTTATGAAGGGTAAGGGGAATAAGACCTGTGCTGTTGTCTCAACAAGGATATTACCACCGATAGAATCGGTATCACCATCACTATCAAGCGCCTGCGGGCCCAATGAGTTATCCGCAAAACCCCTGACCGAGCCGAAACCACCGGCATAGTAATTTTCGAAGAAGGGCATAATATCGGTATCGCCATAGGCATCGGCATAACCCAGATTCGCCTTCAGATTAAGAGTCAGTGAGCGGGTCATCGGGAAGAAGATCTGGCCACTGTAGTTTAGCTTATAATAGTTTACGTCACTGCCAGGGATAGCCACCAGTGCCGAGAGCGAGTTAGAGTTACCTCGCGTTGGTAAAACACCACTATTAAGCGTGGAACGTGTCCAGGAGATACCCGCCTTCCAGTTCAGGTAATTATCACCTTCCTTATCCAGAAAATCCCGAACCACAAATGCAGGGCTACTGCCCGGCTTTATCTCAAGGGATTCCGGGCCAAAATTGAAGCCCAAACGAGTAATTTCGTTAATGGGATAACCAAAGCGTACGGAGCCACCAAAGGAATCCGCAGAATAGTTGGAAATGTCGGTACTATCGTAATCGGTTTCGCGGAAATACACATTGAAACCGCGACTCACGCCATCCACCGTATAATAAGGGTTCAGGTAACCGAAACTGTATACAGTTTGGAACTCACTGGTATTAAGGCCAATATTGACCTGATTACCCGACCCCAGAAAGTTATTCTGCTGAACGTTCGCGCCCAGGATGATGCCGCTACCGGTCGAAAAACCCACACTGGCCGATACACTACCCGAGGCTTGCTCTTCTACCGAGTACTCAACGTCGATTTGGTCGGTTGTGCCGGGAACCGAGGGAGTCTCAACATTGACCTCTTTAAAGAAGCCCAGTCGGTCAAGGCGCGTTTTCGATTGTTCGATATTAAACGTTGAAGCCCAGGCGCCTTCCATCTGACGCATTTCACGTCGTAGCACTTCATCCTGGGTTTTCGTGTTACCAATAAAGCTGATACGCCTGACGTAAGCACGCTTTCCGGGATCCACGAAGAAGGTAACATCAACGGTATTGTCTTCTTCATTAGGCTGAGGAATGCCTTGCACGTTAGCAAAGGTGTACCCTTCATTACCCAGGCGTCGAGAGATCAGCTCCTCCGTGGAGGTGATCACCTTATTGGAAAAGGTTTGCCCTTCTTTAACCAGCAAAAGGATACGCATTTGCTCTTCAGGGACGATCAGATCGCCGGCCAGTTTAACCTCGGCCACTTTATACAGCTCACCTTCATCAATATTGACAGTGATGAATACACGCTGCTTGTCCGGAGCAATCGATACCTGGGTGGAGCTAATATTGAAGTTAAGATAACCACGATCCAGGTAGTAGGAACGCAGGCGTTCCAAATCACCGGACAGTTTTTCACGAGAGTATTTATCATCACTGCTATAAAACGAGAGCCAGTTAGTTTCCTTAAGCTCGAACAGGTCCAGCAAATCATCCTGCTCAAAGACTGTATTACCAACTACATTCACATGACTGATAGCCGCTACCGAACCTTCATTAACATCAATCGAAATGGAAACACGATTACGGGGCTGAGGAGTAACATTAGCGTTAATTTTCGCATCATAACGGCCTTGCGCCACGTATTGGCGCTGTAACTCCATTTGAATGCCTTCCAAGGTAGCTTGCTGGAAGATCTCTCCCTCGGCCAAACCCGATTGACTTAATCCGTCCAATAAAGCTTCGGTTTCGATGGCTTTGTTTCCGACAATCTCAATTTCGCTAATGGAAGGCCTTTCTACGACGGTGATGACCAAAACATCCCCATCACGATCCATACGGATGTCCTGAAAATACCCCGTACGGAAAAGTTGGCGCGTGGCAGCCACTACCTTTTTAGAGTCAACCTCATCGCCCACATTGATGGGCAGCGCGGTAAAGGCATTACCAGCAGAAATTCTTTGTAATCCGTTGATTCTGATATCGGAAACCACAAAGGCTTGAGCCACACTGGCTAATGAGTAACACAGGGTGGCCAACAACAGCGTCAGCAAATTTCGTTTCATGAAATCCGTTTTATCCAAGAATCGTTTTTTATTCATCGAACCAGCTGTCCGCCAGCTCCCCCAAAATTCAAACTATAATCGCGCAAAATCGTTATACAGCGCTAGCATCATTAGCATGCCAATCAACCCTATACCGACCTGAAAACCAAAGGCCTGGACCTTTTCAGGAACCGGGCTGCCTTTGATCCACTCGACGATATAGAACAAAAGGTGACCTCCATCCAGCACAGGTACCGGAAGCAGATTCAAAACCCCTAGGCTTATGCTAAGAATGGCGAGAAAGTTCAGAAAGCTTTCAATTCCGGACTTCGCCGATTCGCCAGCCACTTTAGCAATGGTTATGGGGCCACTCAAGTTTTTTACGGAAACCAGCCCCATAATCATTTTCCGTATGGAGTCCAGCGTCAGCACACTCACTGACCAGGTTTTCTCCACAGCGGGCATAACAGCCCCGAAAACACCATAACTAATGGTTCGTCTAAGCGACTCAGGCCACTCGACGGCTTCCACCCCGGCGCCGATGTAACCAATGACTGTACCGTCCGATTGGACCTTACGGGCGGGAATCAGTTCCAATACCTGGAGCTGTCCGGCTCGCTCTATTTCGATCCGCATCGCTTGCTCGGGTTTCGCTCTCACCAACTCAACCCAGTCAAACCAGTTGTTTACCAAACGATCATCCGCAGCAATCACTCGATCGCCGACCTGTAAACCGGCCGCGCCGGCACGACCACCATCCAACAAAACCCCGATAACGGCAGGTACTTCAGGGCGGTACGGAGTAATACCCAAAGAACTCAACGGATCAGGCTGCTCAACCCCTGCCAGCCATTTATCAACCATCAGAGAACGTTGCGCGGGGCTATAGTCAGTACCAGATAATGCATCCGGTTTAACCCCGAGCTGGATTTCTCCACTCTCGCCTATATGCCCTAACAGGGCTAGCAAGGCCTCATCCCAACTGCGAACAACATCACCATCGACACTGACCAGCTCATCGCCCACCTGAAGGCCAGCAACTTCAGCCACGGAGTCTGGCTCAACGTCACCGATAACCGGCACCACGGTGCGCACCCCGATCACAAACATCAACCAAAAGGCGGCAATAGCCAGTAAAAAATTAGCTAACGGACCCGCGGCAACAATAGCGATGCGCTGCCCCACGGTCTTACTATTGAACGACAGGTGTCGCTCAGACTCTGGCACCTCAGCTTCACGCTCATCAAGCATTTTGACATAGCCACCTAACGGAATGGCCGCTATCACAAACTCGGTGCCATGGCGGTCAAAACGCCGCCATAGAGGTTTGCCAAACCCCACCGAAAACCTCAGCACCTTCACACCACAGCGTTTGGCCACCCAGTAGTGGCCAAACTCATGAAAGGTCACCAGAATACCCAGAGTAACGATAGTCGCCAGTATCGTTTGTAATAGATCCATCAACGAGCCTCCCAGCCATATTTACCTTGGGTAATCAAAGCTTGCGCCTGCTGCCGAGCCGAACGGTCAGCATCCAGAACCGTCTGCAGATCATCGGCTGGACAGGCTTCCAGAACCTCCAGGACCTCACGGTTCAGTTCCGCGATATGACAAAAACCGATGCGGTGATTTAAAAACGCGTCAACCGCAACCTCATTGGCCGCATTGAGAATTGCCATCGCCGTACCGCCGCTGGATACCGCATCGAACGCCAGTTGCAGGCAAGGGAAACGCTTATAGTCCGGCGCCTCGAAATCCAGCCGCCCCATCTTGACCAAATCCAGAGGATCTACCCCAGAATCAATACGACCGGGCCAGGCCATTCCGTAAGCGATTGGAGTGCGCATATCGGGGTTACCCATCTGGGCTAGCACGGAACCATCGACATAATCCACCATAGAATGGATGATGCTTTGAGGATGAATAACCACCTCCACATCATCGGGCTGCAAACCAAACAACCAACAGGCTTCGATAGCTTCCAGTCCCTTATTCATCATGGTCGCCGAATCGACTGAGATCTTACGCCCCATGGGCCAGTTCGGGTGCGCACAGGCCTGCTCTGGCGTGACCGCTTGTAAGGCATCAAGTTCTGTGGTGCGAAAGGGCCCACCAGAAGCGGTTAGTAAAATACGGCGCACACCGGAGCTTTCCTGCTCAGCCCCATAGTTGACAGGCAAACACTGGTAAATCGCATTGTGTTCACTGTCAATCGGCAGCAGTTCAGCACCATGGCGCTGAACGGCATCCATAAAGAGAGCGCCAGCCATTACCAGCGACTCCTTGTTGGCCAACAAAATCCTCTTGCCTGCCTCTACGGCTGCCAACGTGGGCAACAGGCCAGCGGCACCAACGATAGCCGCCATCACCATATCAACATCATCGTGGGCCGAAACCAGCCTAAGGCCATCAACTCCACTAAGAGCTTCAGTTGGCAACCCTTCACGCCTTAATATCGCCGACAAAGCCTTAGCAGACTCACTATCAGCCATTACCGCATAAAGAGGGGAAAATTCGCGACACTGCTCGACAATCAGATCAACCTGGCGATTAGCGGTGAGCGCAAATACAGAATACCGATCACTATTGCGCCTGACGACGTCCAGGGTACTTTGCCCGATGGAGCCGGTCGCACCTAAAATCGTAATATTTTGCAACGGTCAGGACTCACTTTTCATAGGGATGGCGGCATGTGGATCGGACCACAACATCAGTTTCCCAGTAGCATTAATGACAAAGCAAACAGGGGAACAGCCGCCGTCAGGCTATCAATGCGATCCAGTATACCACCATGCCCCGGCAACAACTGACTGCTATCTTTGATGCCTCGTTCACGCTTGAACATGCTTTCGCAGAGATCACCCAACACGGACACCAGAGTCACCAGACAGCTAACCAGCAGTAACGATAACAAGCTTGTAAAGGGTAAATAGGGTGATGCAATCACGGCCACAACAGTCACGGTGCCTAAGCCGCCAAGGACCCCTTCCCAGGTTTTCTTGGGGCTCACATTGGGTGCCAGCTTATGCCGCCCCAGGTATTTCCCGGCAAAGTAGGCCCCTACATCGGCACCCCAGACCAGGAATAGTAGAAATACGATCAAGATCCAGCTGTCCGGGTAGGCTTTCATCTGCACCAGCCCAACCCAGGCAGGCACCAGTACAAGGTAGCCCAAAAGCAAACGAACACCTGATTTGCTCCAGATACCAACAGTTCCCGGATAGGTTATCACCAACCCAAGTGCCAATAACCACCAAACAGCGGCTATCCATAGAATCATGCTTGAGGCTACATAAGTGCTGGCAAAAAGCGCCAAAAGCACCGTCAATACGTAGGTAATTCTAGGCAACGGAGCTTCATAACCTGCCAGATTACCCCACTCCCAGGCACCTAGCAGAATCACCGCACCGATAAACCAGGAAAAGGGCTGCAACGGAAGGAAAAACACACCTCCGAGCGCAATGGGGGCCAATATCAAAGCCGTTATAATTCGTTCTTTTAACATGCACCGCCCTCAATTTGCTCGCTACTCATGCCGAATCGGCGCTGACGACCGCTGTAATCCAACAATGCATCCCGTAAATGCTGGTGACCAAAATCAGGCCATAATGCAGAGGAAAAATACAGCTCGGAATAAGCAAACTGCCACAACATAAAGTTGCTGATACGATGATCTCCGCCAGTACGAATGCACAGGTCCGGCAAAGGCAGCTCGGCAGTGCAAAGGTGTTGCTGGAACATTTCAGCGCTAATCTGCTCGGGCTCTAACTGCCCCTGCTTGACCTGTTCAGCCAAGTGTCTGGCGGCCTGAGTAATATCCCACTGGCCACCATAGTTAGCCGCAATCGCCAGGGTCACCCGGGCGTTATCCGCCGTTAACGCCTCCGCTTCCCGGATATGTTGTTGTATTTCGTCACTGAAAGCGCTGGTATCACCCAGCACACGCAAACGGATCTGGTTCTTATGCAGGCGCCGGGTCTCTTTCTTCAGCATCTGCAGAAAAAGCCCCATCAGACCGCGCACCTCCTCTTCCGGACGCTGCCAGTTTTCACTACTGAAAGCGAAAAGCGTCAGCACCTCAATACCATACTTATCGCAGGCTTCAATTACCCGGCGAACGGCCTCAACACCCGCTCGATGACCTGCAATCCCTGGCAGAAGGCGTTTCTTGGCCCACCGGTTATTACCATCCATGATGATGGCGACATGACGTGGAACGTTAGCTATTTCACTAGCAGCTGTGATGTCGGATTCGGACATTGGCAAATATCAGCCTGTTGGGAGCGGACACAAGGGCTAATGGCATCCTTACCAACAGCTACCCAGCATCCTGATTCATTAAGGGTCTGATCAATAAGCAAAGCGCCCGCATAAGGCGGGCGCTACAACAAACAGAAGGTTAAATCTCCAGCAGATCGGCTTCTTTAGCCTGTAACAATTGATCCACTTCGGCCACGTACTTGTCCGTCAACTTTTGCACTTCATCGTGGGCGCGACGGTCATCATCTTCACTAATCTCCTTCTCCTTAAGCAGATCTTTCACATCTCCCAGCGCATCTCTACGAATATTTCGTACCGCAACGCGCGCGTTTTCAGCTTCCTGTCGAGCGTGACGGATAAAACCCTTACGAGTCTCCTCTGTAAGAGGCGGCAACGGAAGGCGAATAACAGCGCCGGCCGTAGAAGGGTTCAAGCCAAGGTCAGATTTCAGAATGGCCTTTTCAATATCAGGCACCAGATGCTTCTCCCAAGGCGTCACAGACAGAGTACGTCCATCTTCAGCGGAGACATTGGCGACCTGACTCAATGGTGTATCGCTACCGTAATAGGACACCGTGATACCGTCGAGCAAGCTTGGATGTGCTCGACCAGTACGAATCTTTGCAAAAGCGACAACCAGGGACTCGACACTCTTTTTCATCCGAGTTTGTGCGTCATCTTTGATCTCATTAATCATTTCTCACCCCCACGAACCAGCGTTCCTTCGTTTGCACCCAGTACCAGGTTCAACAACGCGCCTGGTTTATTCATATTAAACACTCGCAATGGCATCTGATGATCTCGCACCAGGCAAATTGCCGTTAGATCCATAACGCCCAGTTTACGATCCAGCACCTCATCGTAACTGAGACTATCATACTTAACCGCGTCGGGGTTCTTCACAGGATCCGAATCATAAACCCCATCAACCTTAGTGGCTTTGATAACTACATCCGCATCCATTTCAATACCACGCAGACAAGCGGCAGAGTCGGTCGTAAAGAAGGGATTGCCAGTACCGGCTGAAAAAATCACCACATCGCCGCCGGTTAAAAAGCGCAATGCAGCACGACGATCGTAATGATCTACCACCCCACTCATTGGAATCGCCGACATAACACGCGAGGCAATATTGGAACGTTCCAGGGCATCACGCATGGCCAGGGCATTCATTACCGTCGCCAACATACCCATGTGGTCGCCGGTGACCCGGTCCATACCGGCAGCACTCAAGGCCGCACCCCGAAACAGGTTGCCTCCACCGATAACCATTCCCACCTGAACACCAATACCGATTAATTGGCCGATCTCCAGTGCCATACGATCGAGCACTTTGGGGTCAATACCAAATTCCTCGTCCCCCATCAGGGCCTCGCCACTGAGCTTAAGGAGAATTCGCTTGTATTTAGGCTGACGATCAGTTGTAGGCATGTGTCAAATTCCTTGCGACAGAAGAGAGAAAAAATGATGAAACACGCCAGCAGTATAGACTGGCCAAGCACAGGAGCAGCGCCAGCGCACCACCCCCACACTTAAAGAGTATTGATCAGCCTTTGAGCTGAGCAGCGACTTCAGCTGCGAAATCAACCTCTTCCTTCTCGATGCCTTCGCCTACTTCAAAGCGAACAAAGCTGATGATTTCTGCGCCAGCATCTTTCACCAGCTTGCCAACTTTAAGCTCTGGGTTCTTAACGAAAGGTTGTTCAACCAGGCTATTTTCAGCAAGGAATTTGTTAATACGACCGACCATCATTTTTTCTACGATCTCAGCAGGCTTACCTTCCATATCCGGCTGCGCCTTGATGATCTCTTTTTCTTTCTCAACAACTTCAGCAGGCATATCGTCTTTATTGAGAACGCGAGGATTAACAGCGGCTACGTGCATAGCAACGTCTTTCGCCAGCTCCTGATCACCGCCTTTAAGGGCCACCAGTACCGCAATACGGCTGTTGCCGTGGACATAACCACCCACAACATCACCAGCGATAGTGCCGATACGACGAGGCGAAATATTCTCACCAATTTTCTGGATCAATGCTTGACGAGAAGTCTCGATGCCACCTTCAACCAGCTTGGCAATATCAGTTTCACCGCTAGCCATAGCCGCATCAGCGACCTCACCAGCAAACGCCAGGAAGTTATCATCACGTGCAGCAAAGTCAGTTTCGCTGTTCACTTCAACTAACACGCCAGAAGTGCCCGCATCTGAAAGACGAACCATCACAACACCTTCAGCGGCAGTGCGGCCCGCTTTCTTGGCGGCTTTGGCCTGACCAGACTTACGCATCTCTTCGATTGCCTTGTCGATATCTCCACCAGCTTCGGTCAGTGCACGCTTGCACTCCATCATACCCAGGCCAGTGCGGTCACGCAGTTCCTTCACCTGCGAAGCAGAAATAGCTGCCATATCAATACCCTCAATATTCGTTTAACTGGTTAGGAAGCTGCCATTCAATGGTTAGCTGGCAGCTTCGCCGGAATTTCAATCAGAAAAAGGGGGCCAGGCCCCCTTTTTCAAACACACCATAAATGATGTGACAATCGCATTAACCTTCAGCAGTTTTCTCTGCTTCGGCCGGGGCCTCAGGGGCTGCGACTTCAACAAACTCCTCTTCGCTACCAACGCTGGCGGCAGAACGGCCTTCAGCGACGGAATCAGCTACCGACTTAACGTACAGCTGAATAGCACGAATAGCATCGTCATTTCCAGGAATGACGTAATCAACACCATCAGGATTGCTGTTGGTATCAACGATACCAATTACTGGGATACCCAGCTTGTTCGCTTCGGTAATCGCGATGCGCTCGTGATCAACATCGATAACAAACAAGGCATCTGGCAGACCGCCCATATCCTTGATACCACCCAGGCTACGATCAAGCTTTTCCAGGGAACGAGTGCGCATCAGCGCCTCTTTCTTGGTCAACTTCTCGAAAGTACCGTCCTGTGACTGGGTTTCCAGGTCACGCAGGCGACGGATAGACTGACGAATGGTTTTGTAGTTGGTGAGCATACCACCCAACCAGCGATGATCCACGAACGGCATAGCTACACGACCAGCTTCTTCGCGAACAACTTTGCTGGCAGCACGCTTGGTGCCAACAAACAAAATCTTGTTTTTGCTCTGCGCCAGACGCTCAACAAACTTCAGCGCGTCATTGAAAGCAGGCAGAGTGTGCTCGAGGTTGATGATATGGATCTTGTTACGGGCACCAAAGATGTATTTATCCATCTTGGGGTTCCAGTAACGGGTTTGGTGTCCGAAGTGAACGCCCGCTTTGAGCATTTCACGCATTGATACTTGAGCCATTGGATTCTCCTGAACTCGGGTTAGGCCTCCACACACCCCATGACCCAACCCCGAAGGGCACCCAGAATCATGTGTCGGTGTATGTGTGATTAGTTAATGTACCGACTGAACAACGCCCCAATTTGCAGAGGTTTTGCCAGCGGCGCGCGCTTTATACCACAAATCCCACGACACGAAAACCGCATAGGCCTATTTAGGCCATACAGAATACCTTAACAAAACGTTCAGGAATAAACGCTTCGCCCCTTATACAGACTCAGTGGCTTTGCTAGAATAGCCGGCAACCAGCAGCCTGCCTCAAACAGGCCGCTTCTTTCATGGGATCAAATGCAGCCACTCCAATGACCGTTACTATCAAGACCCCCGACGAAATTGAAAAGATGCGTACCGCCGGCCGTCTCGCCGCCGAAGTACTGGATATGATTGCTCCTTCAGTAGAAGCCGGAATCAGTACCGGAGAGCTGGATCGAATCTGTCACGACTACATCGTCAACGTCCAGAAGGCTATCCCCGCCCCGCTCAATTATCACGGCTTCCCAAAATCGATCTGCACCTCCCTCAACCATGTCATTTGCCACGGCATACCCAGCGATGACAAAGTGCTGAAAAATGGCGACATTATCAATGTGGACATCACGGTCATTAAAGATGGCTTTCATGGCGATACCAGCATGATGTTCTGCGTAGGGGAAACCCCGGAGCACGCTCAGCGTCTCTGCCGGGTCAGCCGAGAATGTATGTATCTAGGCATTGAGCAGGTCAAGCCAGGAGCCAGGCTGGGTGATATCGGCGCCGTTATCGCTCGACACGCCCATGGCCACCACTATTCCGTGGTTGAAGAATACTGCGGCCATGGTATTGGCCAGCAGTTTCACGAAGAACCCCAGGTATTGCACTACGGCAAAACCGGTACCGGTATGGAACTTCGTGAAGGCATGACTTTCACCATCGAACCGATGATCAATGCCGGCAAGAAGTTTACCAAGCTGAACGCAAAGGATGGCTGGACCGTGACCACCCGTGACAAGCGTTTATCCGCACAATGGGAACACACCATCCTGGTCACCGCCGACGGCTACGACATCCTGACCCTGCGTAACGGTGAAACCGCACCCAGCCTGACCTGAAATCATTCCAAGTAAACCATGCAGTCTTCAGGGAGGAAGCTGCTCTCGCGACCAGCGAGCCACCCCCTACCCGGGGAAATAGAGAGCCAGGGGCCGTATGAATACCGGGATCGACGAACAACTGTTTATCAATGAGCTGTTTAACAAAGGCCAGTTTCGAGCCGAACTGGTACTTTCACCCACCCCAATCCCCGCCTATAAACGCTGTATAAAGCAGGCTCAGGAAACACTGGATAAATGGTATCGCGAAGGCCGGGATATTCGCATGCTCGTGAACGCGCGCGCCTGGCTGGTCGATCAGGTTTTGTCACTGGCCTGGAACCACCTTGACTGGGGGGAAAAAGGAGACATCTCCCTGGTGGCGGTTGGCGGCTATGGCCGAGGTGAACTCCATCCCCACTCCGATATCGATCTGCTGATCCTGCTACGCAAGGACAACCATGGCCGCTACCGGGAAAATATCGAGCGTTTCCTGACTCTGTTATGGGATATCAACCTGGAAGTCGGACAGAGCGTGCGGTCGATCAAGGAATGCACCGCCGAGGCGAGCAAAGACCTGACCATTATCACCAACCTGATAGAGTCACGCACCCTCGCCGGACCTGAGTTGCTGCGGGAAGAGATGCTGAAGAAGGTCAGCAGCAACAAGATGTGGCCCAGCAAACTATTCCTTAAAGAGAAATTTGAGGAGCAGCGCGCCCGCCATAGAAAATTTAATGATACCGAGTACAACCTCGAACCCAACGTTAAGAACTCCCCGGGGGGCTTACGTGATACTCAAATGATCATGTGGGTAACCCGACGGCATTACGGCGCGCAAAGCGCCCATGATCTGGTGCGGCTGAATTTCCTTACCGAATCCGAATATCAAATTCTGGCTGAGGGCCAAGCCTTCTTATGGCGAGTTCGCTGGGGGCTGCACATGCTCACAGGGCGAGAAGAAGACCGACTTCTGTTCGACCACCAGAAGCATCTGGCCGAGCTGTTTGGCCACCAGGATTCAAGCAACAGCCTGGCCGTCGAGCAATTTATGCAGCGCTACTATCAGGTCGTGCTAGGGCTGGCAGAACTCAACGATCTACTGTTGCAGCACCTCGATGAAGTTATCCTCTCGGTCGATGATGACGATAAGGTCATCACCCTGAATGATCGTTTCCAGGTACGAAAAAACTACATCGAAGTCGTCAATGATGATGTTTTCGTCAAAGCCCCCTTCGCCCTGATCGAGATTTTTGTGCTTATGACACAAAACCCTTTTATTCTGGGTGTCAGGGCATCCACCATTCGACTCATTCGCGAGCATCGCCATCTAATCAATGATGAGTATCGCGACGACATTCGCAATACCACGTTATTTATTGAGCTTATGCGGGCCCCTTACGGCTTAACGGTTAACCTGAGACGAATGCTGCGCTGGGGCGTACTGGGACTTTATCTTCCAGAATTTGGCAAAATCACCGGGCAGATGCAGCACGACCTTTTCCACACCTATACCGTCGATGCTCACACTCTGTTGCTGGTGAAATTTTTGCGTTCGTTTAGTTACGAAGAAAACGCCGAACGCTTCCCCATTGCTTCCAAGGTGATGAAAAAACTGCCCAAACCCGAGTTGATCTACATTGCTGCCCTTTATCATGACATTGCCAAGGGACGAGGTGGCGATCATTCCGAACTGGGTGCCGTCGACGCGCGGGAATTCTGTCAACGTCACCACCTGAGCAAATGGGATGCCTCGCTGGTTGCCTGGCTGGTACAAATGCATTTGGTGATGTCCACCACCGCCCAACGGCAGGATCTGTCGGATCCCGATGTTATTAATGATTTCGCCAAACTGATGGGCGACCAGGTACGTCTCGACTACCTCTATGCGCTCACCGTAGCGGATATCAACGCCACCAATGCAACGCTCTGGAACAGCTGGCGCGCCTCCTTGCTGCGCCGTCTGTATAGCGAAACCAAACGCGCTTTACGGCGCGGTCTGGAAAACCCCTTTGATGCCCAGCAAGCCATCGAGGACACCCAGACCCAAGCCCGCAAGGAACTGCTGGACGAGCTGCAGGCCTCTGAAATCGATCAGGTGTGGAATACCCTGGGGGACGAATACTTCCTGCGTCATTCCGTGCGCGATGTGGTTTGGCACACCCAGAACATCGCTCGCCACACGAATGACAAGCCACTGGTACTGGTCCGGGAAACCACTGATCGAGCCTTTGAAGGCGGCACCAAAATTTTTATCTACACTCCCGACAGCGATGAGTTATTTGCGGCCAGTACGGCGGTTATTGATCAGCTGAACCTGGATATCCAGGATGCACGCATCATCACCTCCGATGCCGGTTACAGCTTCGATACCTTTATCGTCCTCGAGCTGGACGGATCCCCTATTGGTGATAACCCGGTGCGCATCAAGGAAATTGAAAGCACCCTGTCCGATGCCCTGCTGCACACGGAAGACTACGCTCTGGTCATTCGTCGTCGCACCCCTCGCCAACTCAAACACTTCAGTTATCCGGCTGAGATTACCCTCAGCAATGACCCACAACTCCAGCGAACCATTTTGGAAGTCGTCGCACCCGACCGACCCGGCTTGCTGGCGCTTATTGGACAGGTCTTTATGGATCTCGATCTCTCTATCCATAATGCAAAAATAGCCACACTGGGAGAACGCGTAGAGGACATCTTTACCATCAGTGACGCTCAGCAACGCGCTATCGAAGACCCTCAACAATGCCAACAAATCTGCGATACTCTGCGCGACGCCCTGGATGCCCATACCCAGGAAAATGTCTCAAAGAACCGTACTCTAACCAGCACCTCCCACTGAACCGATAACATGAACCCCGACCTGAAACAGTTACACCCTTACCCGTTTGAAAAACTGGGGCGGCTCAAGCAAGACTGTCAGCCACCAGCCGACAAAGCCCACATAGCACTGTCCATCGGTGAACCCAAACACGCCGCTCCCGATTTCGTCACCAGCTACCTGGCCGGCAACCTGGAAGGAGTCAGCAACTATCCGACCACCAAAGGCACTCGTGAACTCCGGAAAACGATTGCCAACTGGTTACAACAACGCTTTCAGCTCAACAATGCACCCGATGCCGAGCGTGAAGTATTACCGGTGAATGGAACTCGTGAAGCTCTGTTCGCTTTTACCCAGGCCGTGATCGACCGAACCCAACAACGCCCACTGGTATTAATGCCTTCACCCTTTTACCAAATTTACGAAGGCGCCAGCTTTCTCGCCGGAGCACAATGCCAGTATCTGCCTTGCGATGAAGGCAATGGCTTTTTGCCCGATTACGATGCCGTTAGCGAGCAGCAGTGGCAAGATTGTCAGTTACTATTTCTCTGTTCTCCAGGCAATCCGACCGGTGCCGTAACTCCCTTGCCGACCCTGATCAAATTGATTGAGCTGGCCGATCGCTATGATTTTATCATTGCCTCCGATGAGTGCTATTCAGAGATTTACCCAAACGAAGAGCAGCGCCCCATTGGATTATTGCAAGCTTGTGCTCATATCAATCGCGACGATTACCAGCGCTGCGCGGTTTTTCACAGCCTGTCGAAACGTTCCAACCTGCCCGGGTTGCGCTCAGGCTTTGTCGCAGGAGATGGCGATATTCTGGCCCCGTTTCTGCTCTATCGCACTTACCATGGTTGCGCGATGCCCCTGCAGCACCAGCACGCCAGCATTCTGGCATGGCAAGACGAAGACCATGTAGCGGCCAACCGAAAACTCTATCAACAAAAGTTTACTGAAGTCTGCGGCATTCTCAGTGCCCTGTGCGAGGTACAGCGCCCCGATGCGGGTTTTTACCTGTGGCTGAAAGTTCCCGCACCATTCACGGACGAAACCTTTGCCCGCGAGCTCTTCCACCAGCAACATATCACCGTTCTACCTGGTAGCTATCTGGCGCGGGAAATCAATGGCAAGAACCCCGGCGCCAACCGAGTTCGTATGGCACTGGTTGCTTCTATGGAAGAGTGTCGCGAGGCGGCTTATAGAATCCAAACGTTTTTACAGGAAACACTGTGAGATGATCACCCTATATGGCATTAAAAATTGCGATACCGTAAAGAAAGCTCGCAAATGGCTTGAGCAGCAGGGTATCGAATACCATTTTCACGATTACAAGACCGAGGGTGTGCCGGCCGCAGAGTTTGCCTCCCACCTCAAGGTTCTAGGCTGGGAATCACTGATTAACCGCCGGGGAACCACCTGGCGAAAGCTACCCGATTCGGTCAAGGAATCGACCACTGAAGACAACGCACTGGCACTTATGTGTGAGCACAGCTCCATCATTAAACGCCCCTTGCTGCACGATGGCGACCGTCGGTTGCTGGGTTTCAAGGACCATGACTACGCCTCTTTTTTTAGCAATCAGAAATAACAGGACTTACCATGAGCAATCCATTTTTCAGTTTAGCCATCGGCATTGGCAGCAAAAATAACAAAGGTGAGTGGCTAGAAGTTTACTACCCAAACCCTTTATTTGATCCCAGCCCGGACCTGGTAAGCCAGCTCGGTGACGCGGTAGGTTATACCGGTGGAAACCAGGCGATTGAGTTAAATCAGCAGCAGATTAACGATCTGCGTGATGCCATCGCCGACACCAGCTTTCATGAGCAAGCCGAGATCATGAATACTCTGGTGCAAAGTTCCCAGCCAGTCGTCGCTACTTTTCTGGCAACCGACAGTGCTCCAGCCAGTACTCCCGAAGCCTACCTCAAACTACACCTGATCTCTCACCGCTACGTGAAGCCCCACGGCACCGATCTGAGCGGAATTTTCCCACTACTGCCAAACGTTGCCTGGACCAATCAGGGCGCGGTGGACCTGGAAGAATTGCCACAGAGACAACTGCAAGCACGTGCCAATGGCGAACTGCTTGAGGTCTCCTCCGTCGACAAGTTTCCCAAAATGACCAACTACGTTGTACCCAATGGCGTTCGCATCGCTCATACCGCCAGGGTTCGCCTTGGCGCCTACATCGGGGAAGGCACCACCATCATGCACGAGGGCTTCGTCAACTTTAATGCCGGTACCGAAGGCACCAGCATGATCGAAGGCCGCATCTCGGCGGGAGTGATCGTCGGTAAGGGCTCAGATCTCGGCGGGGGCTGCTCAACCATGGGCACATTGTCCGGTGGAAATGACGTGGTCATTTCAGTAGGTGAAGGCTGCTTGCTGGGCGCCAACGCTGGCCTGGGTATTCCTCTGGGCGATCGTTGCACGGTAGAAGCCGGTCTCTATGTGACCGGTGGTTCCAAGGTAAACCTGCTGGACGATAAAGGACAGGTTGTGGAAACGGTAAAAGCCGCCTCCCTGGCTGGTAAATCTGACCTGCTGTTCCGTCGCAATTCCCTCAGCGGCGCTCTGGAATGCAAAACCAACCGCTCCGCCATTGAACTGAACGAAGAGCTTCACGCACACAACTAGTCAGCTATCCCGCACTGGCACAGGGCGTTGACAAACCTGTGTCAGTGCGACTTTGCTCTTCGAGCAAATTCCATCCACCGTTTGCTAAAACGATACAAGCGATATGGCACACTGGCTTCCAGTTTCTGCCCTTGCCATTGATAAGCGGACAGTGACGCTTCCAATTTATAAATATCGGCTTCCAACGCTGCTACTCTTACGAGTTGTGACAGCTGCGCCTGTAAGCTGACAAGCTCCGCATCCGATACCGTTGTTGAATGCTCTGCAGACTGATCGACAAGATTTCGGTACAACTCAACGTATTCTCGAGCCGCTCCATCCCAACTATTAAAACGGTTTATTCGTTGCTGAGCCGCCTGCCCCATTCGCTCACGTAAAGACCTGTCCTGCACAAGTCTTTCAACATAACCTGCCAGAGCATCAACCGCTTTACGGTCAGCAATAAAACCCGAGATCTGATCTTCAATCAGCTCGGTCACTCCCCCACTGTCTGTGGCCACAATCGCACAACCCGATGCCATCGCCTCCATCAAAGAGAGTGAAAAACCTTCGCAGACCGATGTCAGCAGATAGAGATCAAATTGCCGGTATAAGGACGCGGCATTACTCACCGAGCCGATGAAATGAACCTTATTATTGAGCCCCCGATCAGCCATACACTGACACAACTCATCATAATACAGTTGATTATTCACCGGCCCCGCAACGACAAAATGAACCTGTGGATAGCGATGGCATACCTGGGCTGCCACTGCCAGAAAAGTTCGATGATCCTTCACCGGATCAATTCGGCTGACATTACCAATAATGATTGCGTTATCTGGTAAATCCAACAGCGAACTCAACTCGAAATATTGTGCCAACTGGCAAGCTTGCTGTTCAAGATGCTGTAGATTGATTCGGTTATAAATGACTTTCTGGATACGTCGACTACCCGCCGCAATCAGCGTGTCGGAGACACTCTGTGACACCGAGACGTAGGCATCCCCCATAAGGTCCAGCAACTCAATACGCTGGGCCACAACAGCGGTCATCTTACGAAAAAGGCAACATTCGGCGCCCAGTCCAAACAGATTATGCTCACTCCATACATGAGGAACGCCAGCAATTCTCGCAGCAACTGCAGCGTCCCAATGAATAAATGTGTGGGTATTTACCAAATCGATGCCATGCCGGCCAATATAATCGGCCAGGCGTTTGGCACGCAGCTGCAAGCCGTCAGCATAATGATGAATATTGATGGGATGGGGGCCAGTAAAGACTTGAACGGGCTCAACCAATGTTTGAATACCAGCCGCCTTCAGCTGCCTTTCTAAGGGTCCCTCTTCAGGCAGCACTAGATGCACAGAGATATCTCGTTCACGCATACGGGGCAATAGCGCAAGCAAAACCTGACAAACACCGTTATCGAGTTCGGCGCACTGCACAGATATCAATACAGCTAAGGGGGAGGTGCTGCCCATGGTTCTTTGTTCCGGATACCCGAGCTGTACCTCTAATCCAGCAGCGGGGTTGCACGGCGATTTCAACAATAGGTATAAATAGCCTAGCAGAAGGCGCCAAGCTATCTGAAATTGACTGGCAAGCCGAGCACCTGTAAATCACTGAAAGCCAGCTTAGCGAAAACGAAAGTGATCAAACTGCTGTTTCAAGCGATCCAATAACGGTGATAGATCATCGGGATCGATCCAGGATTCGGCCAAATCGAGGTTTAAGCAATGCTCATCCCGGCAATCCTGTAGCGCAAAACGGGTAACACCTGCCGCAGCAAGACGCTGCCCCAATTCAAGTACCTTTGTCGGGGACAATAGACTCCAGTGCACCGTCGTTCTGACCTCATGGGCAACACCACTATCCAGCAGTAACTGTAAGCTCCGCCAACTCTTTTCACCACTGGTGTCGATGGTAGTGATTGACGAACAATCATCCGGTAAGGCTTTGATATCCAGACCCACCCAGTCCAGTTTTGGCAACAGCTGGGCAAATCGTTCAGGAATACTACCCGCAGTATGCAACGCCACTTTAAAACCGAGCGTTCTTACGCTGTCGATCGCCGCTTCCAGATTCTGCTGCACCAACGGCTCGCCGCCACTGAAGACAACGGCGTCCAGTAAATTTTGCCGCTGCTTAAGAAACGCGTAAATTGTTTCCCAACGCACGATTTCATTGGCTTGATCTGCTTCAACCGGTATCAAATGCGGATTGTGACAATAATGACAGCGCCAGTTACAACCCTGGCAAAACAACACTGCACTGAGTTGACCAGGAAAATCTACACTGCTCATAGGAACCATTCCCCCGACCCTGAGAGGGATCGGAGGAATGGTGCTAGCAATAAGACCCTGGTCAATCACTGTTGGCGTTCTACAAAGGGAGTACGCTCAGCGTGCTCAGATTGTTTACCAGGATTAAACGCAGACACCGGACGGTGATAACCCATAACCCGAGTCCAGACTTCGCAGCGTTGACGTTCGTTCTCTTCCAGCTTCACCCTGACTTCATTACTCATACTTATGTTCCTTTTTGTGCATTAATAGTTAACAGTCACAGCAAACCTGTCTTTACACAGCTTCTTTATGTGATTGCTGTTTTTTAACCTTCTCGGCCAGACGCTCCTGATCGCAGGTTGGACAAAATTCATGCTCACCCTTGAGGTAACCGTGGGTGGGGCAAATCGAGAAAGTTGGGGTAATAGTGATATAGGGCAAACGGAAGTTTTCCAGCGACCGCCGAACCAGTTTTTTACAAGCCTCCGTGGAGGAAAGCCGCTCATTCATGTACAGGTGCAGCACCGTTCCGCCGGTATACTTACATTGCAGCTCATCCTGCATCGCGAGCGCCTCGAAGGGATCATCGGTGTGCCCTACCGGCAACTGGGAAGAGTTCGTATAGTAAGGTTTGTCATCCGTGCCGGCCTGAATAATGCCAGCAAAACGCTTGCGATCTTCCTTGGCCAATCGATACGTGGTGCCTTCTGCAGGAGTGGCTTCAAGGTTGTACAGGTGACCCGTTTCTTCCTGAAACAGCTGCATGCGTTCGCGTATGTGATCGAGTAGGTCGACCGCTAACTGGTGCCCGGCAGCGCTGGTGATATCCAGCTGGTCCGAGGTAAAGTTCCGCACCATTTCATTAATACCGTTTACGCCAATGGTGGAGAAATGATTTCGTAAGGTGCCCAGATAACGTTTTGTGTAAGGGAACAGGCCTGCATCGATGTAGTTTTGAATCACCTTGCGCTTGATCTCAAGGCTGTTTCGCGCCAGATTCATCAGCTCATCAACTCTGGCGAACAGGGCTTCTCGATTGCCTTTAAAGAGATATCCGAGACGGGCACAGTTGATGGTTACAACCCCCAGTGATCCGGTTTGTTCGGCAGAACCAAAAAGCCCGTTACCGCGCTTGAGCAGTTCGCGTAAATCCAACTGCAAACGACAACACATAGAACGCACCATGTTAGGCGTCAGATCAGAGTTGAGAAAATTCTGGAAATAGGGCAAGCCATATTTCGCAGTCATATCGAATAACAGGTCGGAATTTTCACTCTCCCAATCGAAGTCCGGAGTCACGTTATAGGTGGGAATGGGGAACGTGAACACCCGCCCCATGGCGTCGCCGGCCATCATTACCTCGATATAGGCGCGGTTGATCATCGCCATTTCCGGCGCCAGATCACCGTACGCAAATGGCATCTCTTCCCCTGCGATAACCGGTATCTGCTCGCGCAGATCTTCGGGACAAACCCAATCCAGAGTGATATTAGTAAAGGGTGTTTGGGTACCCCAACGCGAGGGAACATTCAGGTTATAGATAAACTCCTGGATGCATTGTTTAACATCGGAGTAACGCATCTGGTCGCGACGCACGAAAGGCGCCAGATAGGTATCAAACGAGCTAAAGGCCTGTGCGCCCGCCCATTCGTTTTGCAGCGTACCGAGGAAATTGACCATTTGACCAATAGCACTGGACAGGTGCTTGGGTGGCGCTGCTTCTATTTTACCGGGCACCCCATTGAACCCTTCATGCAGCAATGTACGTAAAGACCAACCCGCGCAATACCCCGCCAACATATCAAGGTCATGGATATGAAGATCAGCCTGACGATGAGCATCACCGATCTCCGGAGGGTAGACATGATTCAACCAGTAATTAGCAACCACCTTTCCGGACACATTCAGGATCATGCCACCCAGGGAATATCCCTGATTGGCATTGGCCTTCACTCGCCAATCCAGCTGATCAAGATATTCATCCATAGAGGATTCAACATCCAGCCAGGTCTTGCGGTCACTGCGAATCTTTTTATGGGTTTCGCGATACAGAATATAAGCCTTGGCGGTCTTGAAGAATTCAGACATCGCCAGTACCTGCTCAACAGCATCCTGTACCTGCTCTACACTGGGAACTTCCCGGGTGTAGCGAAAACTCACAACCTTGAGCACTTTGCGAGTCAGCTCGACCGCTTGCTCTGCCCCATATTCTTTACTGGCATCTCCCGCCAACTCTATCGCTCTACATATCTTTTCAGCATCAAACACCGATTCCTGGCCATCGCGCTTTTTAATGGTCAGAGGTAAAGGTTCACTGATTCGGATCGGATCCTTAATCATCGTTTTCCCGCTTGCATTGAGAGGTTTTCTATCGAGTATCTAAAAAGCCACAAACATATATTTAGTGCTTTTGATATATATCAACCACTACATATTGTGGTTTAAACAAATTTACTCAATAGCGGAGAGCACTTTATTGACCCAGATCAACAAAAGGAAAGCACTGGATAATTAACCAGGTACGATCGCTCCGTATCTACCTGACCTTTACGATAAGGTCTGAGGAATGACTGGCTGGTGCAGGTCGCTATAAGGCTTTGTGATAGAGGATTGGGCTGATCAGCCTAGATGGGACATCTTTTACCCGCACGACCACCGCCCATGGTTCTCGTGCTACGACCTACAAGGACGTAGGAAGTGACGCTTTTGCAGGAGCAAAAAGCGGCCCGTACATCCTGTACCGGCACTACCACC